>CAYTLI010000068.1:0-12635 GCA_964438455.1 uncultured Pseudohongiella sp. | reverse complement strand
TGCTGGCTACACGGTAGGTCATGATGTTTCTGAACGGGCATTCCAGCGCGAACGCGGTGGACAGTTTACCAAAGGAAAATCTGCGGACACGTTCGCACCGGTTGGCCCCTACTTTGTCTCTGAAGACCAGGTTGACGACATTCAGGCGCTTTCAATCTGGTCTGAAGTAAACGGCGAGATGCGACAGCAGGGCAATACAGTTGACATGGTATTCGGCGTAAAAGAAATCGTGAGTCATCTCAGTCAATTCATGACCCTGTATCCAGGCGACATCATATTCACAGGCACACCGGCCGGCGTAGGTGATGGCATGGATCCTCCACAGTATCTAAAACCAGGCGATGTGGTGCGCATCGGCATTGAAGGCATTGGCGAACAACGCCAGACCATCGCTGCACCGCGCTAGTTCATTCATTTTTCAAAATTGAGAAAGCAGGAGAACAAGACAATGAAACTTTGCAGATTACTACTGGCGGCCATTGGCTCAGTACTACTGATCAGCCCCGTGTTTGCAGCGGACGAATTACCTATTCCAGGATACCCGGCAAGCAGGGACTATCCGGGCGCGCATTTGACCCCGGATGCCAATACTGAATACAAGGTGGTATTCGATTTCGTGGTCACCGATGACAACCTCGACGACCCCTATCCCATGCTGCCGCTGGTTGCACGTTATATCAACACACTGGCGAACCTTGGTGTGCCGGAAAAGAACCGCAAGATTGCTATCGTGATGCACCAGGGTTCAGGACTCATCGGCCTGAAGAATGACGAATTCAAAGCCCGCCATGATGGCAAAGACAATCCTAATATCGAATTGATCCAGCAGTTACATGCCGCTGGTGTGAGCTTCCACCTGTGCGGACAAGGCGTTCTCTCCCGCAATGTGGACGAAGACGACTTGCTCGATGAGATTCAGGTTGACTATTGGGCGCTCACCACGCTGATTGAGCTTGGTCGGCAGGGTTATGTGAAGATTGGCGGCTAGCAACTGCAGCAGAGTATTAGCAACAGGCCTCTGCGTCCTTGCTGTCGTCACTAGCTATGGGAGCTTTGCCCAGCCAACCGGCACAGGTCCAGCACAGTGAACGTGACGCGGAGGCAACAGTGCGCCTTATGTTGCTCTATGAAAGACCTGGATACCGGGATAGAACCCGCAAAGAGCTTACCCTGATTAATCAGAGCGGCAATTGGCAAATTTCCCGGGAAACGAATCTAGAAGTCGAAGTTCTTGACGCGGGCAACTAGGCTGCCCTGAAAACTATCCCTTTAGGCGAATGCCGGGCTGGAAAGTGGGCCACTGATCCACCAACTCACCGCCACGAAACACATCCAGATAGGCTAACCAGCGCACCGCGTCGGCCTCCCAGGGCTGGAAGAAGATAAAGTCGCCAACATCCAGGGGCATATCACGTCGCCCGAGCCAGCGGCCCTGGTTGGGCATCATATTCACAACTCTGGTTGGGCCGCCGGATGAAGTCGGACTGTCAACAAGGCCGTCAGGATAGATTCGATCACCCATAAAACCACCTGCCGTCATCACATACCACACCGCATACTCAGGCCTGTCTGCTGCCAGCATGGGTAGCGAATCGGCATCTGGATAGAGTTCAGCGGGATCGAGACGACGCAACACAGGCGTCGCGAAGAATGTCGCCGAGCGCAACTGCGCATCAGGCAGGTTATGAAAATTGCTGGGGTAGAAAAATGCCGAGCCCATCGCCACTTCGTTAACTGGTGTATCGAGTTCGTCCGTGTACCAGTGATAAGTACGGCTGCCCCCGCTGTTATAAACCTGTGGCCCTTCAAACAATGCTGGATACGCTTCTTGCCCAATGCCAATAAAGTCAGCATAGCGTTGCTGAACCAGCGCAAACTCCGCCTCTGGTGTGCTGACATCGAGAGAAACAAAGGGCACATGCCCCTCGTAGCCCATGAATCCAGCGAATTGCAGGTAGTCTGACTCGGCTACTAACTTGAGCATGGCGAGCAGCTGTTCTGCGTTGCGGGCACCGCCGCGATGCAGGCCCACGTCAAGCTCAATCGACACATGGATATCTTCCCGCCGCTGATTGGCGAACGCGGCAAACTGCTGCATGCTCTGCGGCGTATCCACCAACCAGCGCACGCTTCCTGTCGGGTTCACCCCCTTACCCGCTTCATCGAGAGTCGCGAATGTACGAGCCAGCGCATGCGCCGTCGCAGGGCGACCCAGCAGAATATCCACGTCACCGCCAAAACGCAGAAGCAGATCGCGAACCATGCCTTCGGAGAAAGCCATGATGCGGTTCGTACCGGCAGCGATCATCATGTATTCGAGCAGGCGCAGACTCGGCAGGCTCTTGGCGCAGAGACGCAGTCCGATCTTCGAGCCGAGTCGATCACCGACGAGCCTGAGATTGTGATCTACAGCATCGAGATCGACAAAGGCCGATTCGCGACCGGCGGCCTTTTCGCGAAGCGTTTCGTTCCAGGCGGGGAAACGTTGCGCCTCCGTAACTACAGAAGCAGAGAGTCGATTGGTAGTGCGTTGTGAATTAAAGGCGGGGAGATCCAGGGCAGGCTCTTCCCCTGATGCACTGCGAGCACTTGCGCCATTGCCGGCAGTGCAACCGGCCAAACCTCCAGCGACCAGGGCCGCTGAAGTTGTCACCAGACGTCTCCTGGATTTATCTATTGGGATGCCTTTACCGCCCTTTTTGGAGCTCATGCGGCTGCGATGCACTCGATCTCTACGCGGGTATCCCCACCAAGGCTGATGCCGATGGCAGTGCGCGCTGGCTTGTTCTCCGGGAAAAACTCAGAATAAACCTCATTCATGGCGCCCCACTCGGCCATATCGACAAGATAAACCGTGCACTTCACCACCCGGTCCATGGAGGAACCGAAGCGCTCCAGGGCATCCTGAATGGACTCCAGGGCACGTCGTGTTTCAGGCTGCACACCACGCTCCCCCGCCCCACCTGTCTTGCCTGCGAGAAAGATCAGACCACCATAGCGAACACCCTCAGAATATGGCGCACGAGGATTCGGATTCATGTATTCCGGGTCGCCGTATTGAACTGATTCAGCTGCGGATGCTACTGGTGAATCGGGTTGGCAGGAAAGTAACAGGGCTGAAAGGGCCAGGATAGTAATGATTCTTAGCATTCTAATTCTCCTTAGGTACTTGATTGGCAAGCATATGTGCAAAACGACTCGCTAACAATCCAGTTCTTTGAACAAGCAGATTTCGGATCGGAAAGCAGGCGAAAAAAAAGGGGTGGCTCTCGCCACCCCTTTTTTGGGTTCTTTCAGATCTAGCTGATCTTAGAAGTCCGCACGCAGACGGGCGTAGTAGTAACCACCCTGCCATGGAACGACTGTGCCTGAAGAGTAGATACGGCCACAGCAGTAGTCGCTGATGGTATCTCGGTCAGGATACTCGTCGAACAAGTTGCGGCCACCGGCAGACAGCTTGAACATCTCGTTGATCTGCCACTGGGCTTCCAGGTCGAAAGAGACGAAGTCTGGAAGAGTCTGGAAGCGCAGGCCGCCAGGTCCAGTACCACCAGAATTAGAGTTAGTGGACTCACCAAACCAGTTCAGGCGACCAACCAGGCTCACGTTACCAATGCCATGAGCCGCAGTGAACACACCACGCCATTCAGGGTCGAAGTTAACGAAGTCATAACGGTCCTCGGCGTTCAGGAACGCACTTGGATCAGACTCGAAATCGTTGGACGTGTAGTTGATTGCTGCAGTCACAGTAGTTGTACCTGCATCACCACCCCATTCGATTGGCAGGCTACCTACCAGGTCGAAGCCTTCGGTACGAGTATCGAACGCGTTGGTGAAGTAAAACACACCACCGATTGAGTTCGCACCAGCTACGCCCGCGGCATCAAGCGCCAGGAAGTTAGCATAGGCATCACCTGAAGTTGGATCAGTGGACACGTCACGAGTTGAGATGGAGTTGGTACGATCGTCGATATCGATTCGATAGTAGTCGAAAGTAATATCCAGATCACCAATGCTACCAGTCACACCGATAGTGAAGTTGTCAGACTTCTCCGGCTTCAGTGGTGTCGCACCCAGTGCCTGGGCCACAGGGCCACCAGCTGGGAACAGACCGGTTGCAACCGGGAAACCGTTAGGCAGTCGAGTCGATACGTTAACGGTACCTTGCTGACCAGGAGTCGGTGCTCGGAAACCAGTACCGATAGAAGCACGCGCATTCCAGTTGTCGGTCAGGATCAAACGACCAGCCAGTTGGAACAGTACTTCGGAATCGAAGTCGTCGTAGTTCTCGTAGCGAACGGCACCCTGCATGTACAGAGAGTCGGTGATGTCACCGCTCAATTCACCATAAAGTGCTCCTGAATTACGCTCATAGGTGCCAGTGAATTGTGGTGAGTTACCTGGGAAACCGTTAGAGCCTACGCCAACAACTGTGTAAACAGGGTCGTTGGAATCAGCACAGTTCAGTGTAGAACCGCCGGCAATCGCAGTCAGGCCGTTAGGCGCTGCAGTACCATCGGCATTACACAGAGACCATGGATCCGATTGCGCGTAAGGACCAGCAACATAAGAAGCTGGATCACCAGGACCAACCTCATAGGATTCCAGCATGTAGCTACCACCGAATGCGAAAGTAGCTGGGCCAGCCCAACCAAGATCGAAATCGTAGGTGAAATCAGCCTGGAACTGGGTTTCTGTGTTGATCAGGTCACTTGGACGGAAGCTTGTCGGCGTGTTTGACAGACCCAGAGTGTCACCCAGTGATGGGTTAATGGTGTTGAACAGAGTGTAGCGAACTTCACTCTCACCAGTACGACCGCTGAGGTCATAGGTCAAACCATTTTCCAGTTCACCACGCAGACCACCAACTACAGAGTAGTCGAGAACGTTACCCGCGAATTGTGGCGTGAAACCACCTGGGAAGATTTGCAGTGGTGAGTAGATTGAACCGTCTGGACGACGCAGGTCTTCGATGGTGCCGTTGCCGGGATAACGATAGAAGAAGTTACCGTCGGTATCGGAATCGGAGAAGTTAGCGTAGCCATAGGCTTCAGTATCTGAATCGATCTGGTAGCCCGCATTCACGAAGATACGTGCGGCTTCAGTCTGGGGCTGACCCCAGGGCTGCACTACCTCAGGAACACCAGCAGCATTCGCGGTAGCGATACCTGCCTGGTAAGCGGGGTCTGATGCTGCAGCTGCATAGCTAGCCGTCGCATCAAAGCCGGGCAGTGAAGGATCTACACACCACCATGACTGACAGTATTGCTCGGCACGAACGGTGCGATCTGTTTCACTCCACTCACCAGAGATGCTGATAAAGCCATCACCGAACAGAGGCAGGCCGATGTTACCTTGAACGGTAGTCATGGCGCCGTCGCCTTCGAAGAACTCACCGCTGTCGATTGTCAGGCTGCCACCCTCGCTGTTGTCGTTGAGCAGGAAGTTGATAACACCGGCGATGGCGTCAGAACCATACTGGGCTGATGCACCATCACGCAGAACCTCAACGTTCTTGATCGCTGCGGCCGGGATGGTCGCAATATCGGGGCCCTGTGTGCCGGAACCACCGATGGAAACCAGTGCCGCACGATGGCGACGCTTGTTGTTAACCAGAACCAGCGTCTTGTCTGTAGGCAAGCCACGCAGCTGGGCAGGACGGATAAAAGTAGCACCGTCTGAAATTGGCTGACGGCCTACGTTATAAGAAGGTACCAGTGTTTGCAGGATATTGTTGGTATCTGTGTAAGAGATAGCCTCGATGTCCGACGCGCTGAAGACGTCAACGGGAACAGGCGAATCCTGAACGGTACGTGGCCGTCCGCGGGCTCCTGTTACGATGACCTCTTCAATGTCGTCTGCACCGGCTTGCTGTGCGAAAGCCGCTTGGTGCGTGCCCGTTGCGGCGAGAATCGCGACCGCGAGCAGAGTTTTAGGGTGTTTACGAAAATTCATCCGTTTCTAACTCCTGTGGTTTAACAAATTGTGGGTTCCCCAACATGTCTGAGTAATTACAACTCTCCCCAGATCAGTTTCTTAGTCTGCTGCTTTCCATAGCAACTCAAGCACAAGCGCGCAGGAGGCGCGTGGGGGCGCATATTCGCTGTGACATCGTAATGCTTTTGGCAACAAATTGAAACACATGGAGAGGAACTTTTGCTCCGGCTTACTGTCTCCGGCCCGGGTCAATGAAACCGATATGCAAGCAGGTATTTACCACGAGTCTCGTTGCTAGAGAAAAATGCCATATAAATGACAATATATTGTCATATATTTGGGAAAATCGGGATGAAAATTGCCAGAATCCCGGTTTATTTCACTGCGCCAACTAAGAGAAAGTCTTTTTGGCAGATTCCGGTTATTCTATAGCCGGTTGATGCCCAAATTGACGAGCAGGTGACATCCATTCACCGAGCAGCGTTGCCAACAATGCCAGTATTAAAGAATCCACTGCTTCCACTTCTCTTCTTCGCCGCGATCGCGCTCTCGGCATGTAGCTCGATCGATCTGCAAACAGGGTTTCGCAGGGATTCGGCAATCGAAGCACGGATTATCGATCAGACAGCAGACACCTATGCCCACATCGACCCACTGTTTATTTCCGACGAAATCAAGGCCCTGCTGGATGCGCAAATTGACCCTGCAGATGATGACCAGGCCAGGGTAGAGACCATCCAGGATATTCTCTACGGCAGTGATTTCCTCAACCTCCAGTACTATGCCACCCCCACGTATACGGCACTGGAAACATTCGAGACAGGCCAGGGCAATTGCCTGTCCGCCATGAACCTCTTTATTGCCATGGCACGCTACGCTGGCGTCGATGCGCAGTTCCAGACCGTAGAAGTCCGGCCCCACTGGGACAGTAAGAATGACCTCCTGGTGCTAAGTAACCATATAAATGCCACTGGCAAGTTCAGCTTCCAGCGCAGTTATGTGGTGGACTTCACTCCTGAGATCGCGCTACAACAGCTCACCTCGAGAGAAGTCTCCGACCTCTATGCCAGGGCATTGTACTTCAACAACCTGGGCGTGGAGGCAATGATCGAAGATGATCTGGACCAGGCATTCAGTTATTTCAAGAACGCCCTGTTCCTCGAACCTGAAATGTCCATCGCATGGAATAACATCGGCGCGAATTACAAACGAGCTGGCGACGAAGAGCTTGCAGAATACAGCTACCACATGGCCTTCCTGACTGAAGACACCAATGCAACAGCGGTGAGCAATCTCTCCAGGTACTACCGGGAGACTGGAGCACAGGACAAGGCAGAAGAATATCGAGTTGCGATCGAGCGCTTCAACGAACGCAACCCCTATTACCATTTTGCCCGTGGGCAAGTGGCCTGGGGTGAGAAGGATTTGCCCACCGCCGCCGAGTCATTTCGCAAGGCCCTCGATCTGAAAAAAACCGAGCCTGATTTTTACCTGGCGCTGGCTGCTGTACATGAACTGCTCGGTGACGAGGAAGGCGCTGCGGCAATGGAACAATCCGCTGCCGACCTGATAGCAGGAAATGCCAGAATCTTTCGCCCGAGTGCACAGAAGTTGAGGATTATCGATTCTTCGCGCATATTGAGAGATCACCGCCCGGGTACGACAATCAACTTCGAAAATCTATAAATTCCACCTTTATAATTTGCTATGAACTTTCCTACACCGAGCAAGTTGCTGGCGAGCCTGGCGCTGGTCATCATCTCTGCCTGCTCGCCTGACCCTGCAATCGAGACTCTCGAACCGGGAGTACTGCGTGTCGCGGTGACCCGGGATACGCCCACCGACCCTTACGATTCGCAACTCTGGATCAGGCAGTACATCGAACAATTCGCTGCCCAACATGAACTGGAGATCTCCTGGCTGGTGGTTCCTTTTAACGAGTCCTGGCTGCTGGCCGGCGCTGACCAGGTGGACCTGGTTGCAACCAATGTTGCAAGCTTTGCCGATCGGGAGAGTGAGGGTGGAACATTCTCTGATCCGTTCCTGTTCGAACGCAGGGCGCTTCGGATCCGGCCCGAGGATCAGCAACTCTACGATCACATCGATGACTTCATCGGCAAGCGGGTTGGCGTGGTCTCCGGCATGGCGGCTGAGCGTGACGTGGACAGGCGGGCCCCGGACGGCGTTAACATCATTCGCACAAACACCTTCGAGGAACTGTATGCGGAGTTTGATGCTGGCGATCTGGACGCTATCGCCGAAGCAGAGTACTACTCACTCGACGATGAAATTATTCCATCTCACGGAGACGACATCGTGCTGATCGATCACCACGATCTCACGCCGGGAGAAAGAGAAGAGTCGGTGTTTGTTGTGCGTGATGAGAGCGTCGGGCTGCTCGAGGCGGTCAATGCATTCATTGAAAGCAACAGATTTCCGCTCCGATAGGACGCTTTGAATTTACTTATCGCTGCGGGTTCGCCAGATCGGCTTCCGCGGCGATGAAGCCGAATGCGCTCCAGCTTGAGCCGGAGACAATACGGCGCAGCATCTCGTCTGAACGCTGCCGATCGCCGTTGTAGTAAAAATAATTCGCGATGCCGTATGCGACCGCAGCGTTACTGGGGTCATCACCATTGGCCGCCATCATGTCTTCAATTTCCATCTCTCCGCGATAGAGCAGACAGAGTTCGTGATAGCTCATGTTCTCGATGATGTTCATATCAGCAGAAATTTCTCTCAGGGCCTCTGCTGCTTCCGCCTCATTACCCATGCGGCGCAGGATCATATAGATCCAGTGACCGGTTGAGACCAGGTTGTCATCATTACCGCCCAGGTTATAGCCATTGCGGAAAGCTGTCAGCGCCCGTGGCCAATCCTGTTTCAGGTAATACGCCAGGCCCAGGTGGTACCAGACATTACCCTGGGTCGTTGTCAGCGGAATGTTCTGGGCGTTGGGCAAGCCGTCAGGCTCAACCTGGATCGGCAGGTCGCGCATGAGTTCAGCCGCTCTCTCAAAATCGGCTATGGCACGATCAAATTCGCGAATGGAAATGTAGCGATGTCCACGATGGCGATAGAAGCGCGGATCTGCGGGGAATTTGTCTACGCCCTCGGAGAATATTTCGATCGCCCGACGATAGTCCCCAGCGTAGGCAGTACGACGGCCATACCAGATAATATTATCGGCATCATCCGGGTCAGCCACGTAGTCCGCTTGCGCATCAGCGAGGTTTGCCCTTGTGTTCTGGTTGGGTTCTGCCGCGAACAGCGCTTCCCCTTGCAGGGAAAGCGCCTGCGCGCCGGCAGGTACTTCAGGCAACAACTCCGCGCCAGTCGCAGAGATCGTTAAACTGCAAGTGGCGAGAATCGCCAGGGCAGAAATTGATTGCCTGAAGTTGTACAACGGACTTCCCGAATCAATTAAGGCCGATTGGAAAGCTCGGTGCCATTTACCGGAATCATGATGTGAGCACCAGGTGTGCCCTCGCGCATCATCCAGGGCCTGCCTTTTCCGGCAAGCGCATTGTCACGCTGACTGCCAGTATTCATGCCAAGCTGTTCAGCGGTTGCGTTTGGCACCATCACTACAGTCAATAACTGGATTCGATCGTCCTTGTCATAGAGCCGATACAATACGGACCCGAACACAGGTGGATCGATGCTGCCGTTTCTTTCGGCGGCCGCCAGCGCAGCCTGCAACTCATCGCCTTCCAGGCCTTCGGCTGACAGCTTGGCGCTGAGATCCCGCCTTGCGGCACCACTCTTCGGGTAGCAAGTGGTGAAACCGTCTTCGTTCTTGGGCTGGCACTCAACATGATTGCTGCCGGCACGCCATACAATTCGCTCACCGGTATCTTCATCGTAAGTATAAACCGTTGCCTCGGCCCGAAGATCTTCGGGCAATGGCAGAGTTGCCGCTTCGATCTCGGCGCTTGTTTGCGCACTTGCCTGGAATGAGGCAAGCATGCCAGTGATTGCCACTAGAATAATTTTTTGAGTTGGCTTCATCACAAACTCCACTGATTAATAGACCCTGCCGAGTATAGTAAGGACTCTCCCTCCTTAACAACCAAATTCATGCTATTCCGGCAGCGGCAGTACTTCGCTTCGGCTCAATACCACCACCCTTTCACCGCCATTTGCGCGGCCATACAGATTCGTTTAACTTCAGCCATCAACTACAACAATAAGATCAACAAAGAATCCCCTGCCATGGCCACTCCTACCTCCGAGCGCTGGAGCAATCGCTTTTCTTTTTTGATGGTTGGCATAGGCGCCGCTGTGGGCCTTGGCAACCTCTGGCGATTTCCATTCCAGGCCGGAGAAAACGGTGGCTCAGCCTTCGTGTTGGTCTACCTGCTTTGCATCATCGGTATTGTTTATCCCGTGCTGATCGGTGAGCTTGCCGTCGGCAGGCATATGGGCCTGTCCGCGGTGGGCTCTACCAAGGAAATGGCAAAAGCGGCCGGTCGTTCACCCTGGTGGGGACTGGTAGGTGGCATCGGTGCGTTCGCCACCTACATGGTGTTGTGTATCTACGGCGTCATCTCCGGGCGGGTGCTGGCTTTCGCCTTCGCCGGCTTCACCGGTGGCTACCTGGAAGGAAGCATGCCCGCGGTCTACGACACACCGCTGCGCGCCTTTCTCTGGCAGTCCCTGTTCATGGGCATAACCGTTGCCATTGTTTTGCGCGGGCTACACAAAGGCATAGAAGGATTCGCTCGCATCGCCATGCCTGCGTTCTTTGTCATCATCGTGTTGTTGTCCGTGTATTCACTTATTAATGGCAGCGCGAGCGCAGCTATCGACTATCTGCTTAGCCCGCGCTTCGACGAATTGACACCAGCGGTAATGCTTGCTGCCTTCGGCCAGGCATTCTTCTCTGTGGTTGTTGGTGGTGCCGCCATGCTGACCTTTGGCGCCTACATGGACAAGCAGGCTAACATCGCCAGTGACGGTGCTTTCATTGCCACCTGCGACACCATCGTCGCCATGATGGCCGGACTGATGATCTTCCCGGTGGTGTTTCAGTTCAGCCTGGATCCGGCCATGGGTATGGGCTTGATATTTAGCACCATGCCGCTGTCCTTCCTGCAGATGCCGGCCGGCTCATTGGTTGGAGGATTGTTCTTCAGTCTCGCCGCGCTGGGTGCGCTAACTTCATCCATTACCATGTTGATGCTTGCTGCAGTGGTCGTTGAAGAACAATTGCAGCTGCAGAGAAAAACTGCAGTCCTGATACTCGGTGCAATCGCCTGGATAATTGGTGGCTTCAGTGTGTTCTTCCCACACCTGAATGAAGAAATCGATTTCTTTTCCGGGCAGGTGATGATGCCCATCGGCGGCATATTGATAGCGGTCTTCGCCGGGTGGATCGCGCCCAAGGATGCCATGCGAGGCGAACTCTCAGGTTTGAGTGACAGCTTGTTCTCTGTCTGGCGATTTACCGTGCGCTACGTCGCCCCTTTGTTGGTTGGAGGCGTGCTGGTGTTGGGTGTGTCGGCCCGCTTCTAATAGCCGGCAGGGAAAGTGGAAATTAACCGATGACCTCTCTATAGAGGCGCTCCAGGTTCAAACCGAAAACTTTCTCCAGATCAGTCTGGCTCATGCCCCTGCTGGACAGGCCATCCCAGATGGTTTCCATTCTGCGCGGCCCATTCAGTTCTTCGAAGTATAAGGGCCACATGGCACGGTCGAAATTCTCGCCTTCTTCCCGCTGCAGTTCCTCGAGATATTCTTCGGTCAGCACCAGTCTTCGATGATCACGATCGCTACCGATACAGACATGGTCGATGCCGGCCACGTTAATCGCATGCTCGATATGCTCATAATAAAAGTGCACTGCATTATCGATCTGCCGCGTCATGAAGGGTCGCATCTGGGTCACACCAAACAGGCCGCCCTTGTCGGCAACAGCACGAATGTTTTCATCGGTTGTATTACGCGGGTGATCGAATAATGCCCTGCAACAAGAATGGGAGACAATCACGGGCGCAGGGGAGGCTGCGATCGTATCGGCCATGGTGCGCATATTGGCGTGGGACAAGTCAATCAGCATGCCGATGTCGTTCATCTTTGCGACCAGCTCGTGGCCGAACTCGGTCAACCCGGAACCGTTGGTCTCGTTGCAACCAGCACCGGCCCAGTTCTGGTAGTTGTAAGTAATCTGGCTGGAGCGAACGCCCAGCCCGTAAAACACATCCACATTGTCCAGATCCCTGCCGAACTGGGTTGAGTTCTGGAACAGATAGAACAAAGCGATCTTGCCCTGCTCCCTGGCGCGATGGATATCGGCAACAGCCGTTGCCTTCATCCAGAACTCACTTTCTGCTGCGATCAGTCGATCATATTCCAGCACACCATCCATCGCCCACTCGTAAGCAACAGACTCGAATGACTTGGGATCGCACAGGGTCACGGTGACAGAGTTGAGCCCCGAATCAATCATCTCCCGGCATAGTGAGTCTGTGTAGACCTCGCGGATCTCACCCATGGCATCGATTACCAGGGCGTTCTGTGTGGGTGTCGAGCCAGATGCAGCGAATGCAGGCAATCCGATGCCCGGAGTCGCTACCGCTGCGGCACTAATGGCGGCTCCTTTGGCAAACTGGCGACGATTGATCATGGTTACTCTCCGCAGATAAGAATTTTTGCCACAGGATTAGGTGGAAGATCAATCCAGCTCCCGCAACAGG
>CAYTLI010000067.1:0-12915 GCA_964438455.1 uncultured Pseudohongiella sp. | reverse complement strand
CATCAAACTTCTGCGCACACTGATCGAGCATCATTCACCGGAAGCGATCATCATCTGTGAGAATAATGTACCGAACCGGGAAAACCTGACCTATTTCGGCAATGCCAACGAAGCGCACATCATCTATAACTTTTCCCTGCCGCCTCTGCTGGTATTCACCTTACTAAGTGGTAATTGTCGCCATCTGAAGACCTGGATGATGAGCATGCCTCCCGCGCAATCGGGTACCGCATACCTGAATTTCATCGCTTCCCACGATGGCATCGGACTACGACCGCTGGATGGACTGCTTAGCGATGAAGAACGCAACAGCCTGGTGCAGGCTGCGGTAGATTTTGGCGGCAGAGTGACGTTACGGCGAGCAAGAGAAGGCTACGACAAGCCCTATGAACTCAATATCGCCCTGTTCGATATCCTGCGCGGCACCATTGCCAGCGGGGAAGACAATCTCGGCTATCAGCGCTTTATCTGTGCCCATTGCATCATGATGAGCCTGGAAGGCATCCCGGCTTTCTACATCCAGAGCCTGTTCGGATCACGCAATGACCACCGGCGCCTGGAGCACACGGGGAGAAATCGCTCGATTAATCGTCACATCTGGGACCGGGAAAGCCTGGAGGCTGAACTGGCAGATCCGGACAGCATGCACGGGAGAATCTTTCATGAGCTGAAACGATTGATCAGCATTCGTCGTCAGCAACCTGCCTTCCACCCCAACGCGACCCAGTTCACCCTGCACCTGGGTACCGAGGTCTTCGCCTTCTGGCGCCAGAGCATCAATCGCAACCAGAGCATTTTCTGCCTGCACAATGTCACCAATGAAGAACAGACCATCAATCTGGCCGACATAAACCTGATCAGCACCGACGATTGGGTCGACTTGATTGACGGCACAAAGTTTGAGGACATCGGTCAGCAGCTTGCGCTCAAGCCCTATCAGTCGGTGTGGATATCTAACCTAACTAGTTCTGCTATCTGAGCCCTGCGACTCCGACACATGGAACAAGAAGTTCTCTGGTCAATCTGGTTTTACTGGTTTACTAAAGCGCGCGCTCTGACTCACGCTCTTCTTCGTCATGACGCAGATTGCAAGCCGTCACTTCAGGCATGTACGCCATGTACTTGAGCAGCATCGCGCCGCGTATGTCCTGCTTCTCCAGCAGAGTGGTTTCCTCGTCGATATAGAACAGCCTGGAAGTGGTGGCGATCAGTTCCTCATCCATGGGCTGCACACAACGATGCACACCAAGCTCGTCAGGCACTCTGTTTTCTGCGCCTGGGCGATACATAAAAACTTCCAGGGAATCGGTGAAGTAGACCAGATCCACGACTCCGTTACCGGATAAATCCCTGGCGCACATGTCGTAGATCAGGAAATTATCACAGTAGTTGCTGCTCACCGGCATCGCTCCTTCCGGCAGCGAACCACAGGCGATCAGCGAGCCTGTCAGGACGAAGAGAATTGCGGATCTAATATTATGCATAGTGACGCTAGTGTATTGATTCAATTTTACCGAGGCATGACTGGCGTGTGACTGGCTAACTGCTGGGGAAAGAAAACTTGGGATCTTCGGTGATGCTGCTGGATGGCCAGCGCTGGGTGACGGTTTTGCGTCGGGTATAGAAGCGAATGGCGTCAGGCCCGTAAACATACAAATCTCCGAACAGGGATGCCTTCCATCCTCCAAAACTCTGACTGGCTATCGGCACGGGCAACGCAACATTTACCCCAACCATACCAACCTTTATGTGGTCTGAAAAATAACGGGCACTCTCACCATCACGAGTGAACAGCGCGGTGCCGTTGCCATATTCATGCTCGTTGATCAACGCCATGGCTTCGCCCAGCGATTCAACTCGCACGACACACAACACTGGCCCGAAAATTTCATCCTGGTAGATGCTCATCTCAGGTGTTACCCGATCAAAGAGGCAGGGGCCAAGGAAGAATCCTTCCTCATGCCCGGCAACCTGTAGATCTCTGCCATCGACCACCAGTTGCGCGCCAGCTTCAATGCCGGCATCGATGTAGTTACGTACGCGATCCAGTGCGACCTGTGTCACCAGTGGGCCCATGTCATTGCCGGCATCCGACCCGGGCCCAACTTTCAGTTTGGCAATCTGTTCCTGCAGTTTGAGCAAAGTGGCATCTGCGGTCTCTTCGCCCACACAAACAGCAACCGAGATCGCCATGCAACGCTCACCGCAGGAACCATATGCCGCTCCCATCAACGCACTCACTGCGTTGTCGATATCGGCATCGGGCATGATTACGGCGTGATTCTTGGCGCCACCCAGTGCCTGTACACGCTTTCCGCTCTGGGTTCCGCGCTGGTAGATGGATTCCGCGATCGCCGTTGAGCCGACGAAACTCACCGCCTCTACGTGCGGGTTCTCAAGTAGCATCTGCACTGTTTCGCCGTCGCCGTTGAGTACGTTGAACACGCCGTCGGGTAATCCGGCCTCCGTTAACAGCCGTGCCAGCACCATTGATGCGCTGGGGTCTCTCTCTGAAGGCTTGAGGATGAAGGTATTGCCACAGGCGATCGCCATGGGAAACATCCACATGGGCACCATGGCGGGAAAATTGAATGGAGTGATGCCGGCAACCACGCCCAGGGGCTGAAACTCGGACCAGCTGTCGATACCAGGCCCGGCATTTTTGGAATGCTCCCCCTTGAGTAACTCCGATATGCCACAGGCATACTCAACGATTTCGATGCCACGACCCAACTCGCCGCGGGCGTCGTCGATTACCTTGCCATGCTCCGAACTGATGAGCTGACAGATTTCATCCGCATGCTGCTCAAGCAGCTGCTTGTACCGAAACAGGATCTGGGCACGCTTTTGTGGCGGTGTTTGGCGCCAGGCAGGGAAAGCAGCTCTCGCTGCAGCAACCGCCTGCTCCAGTTCATCTTTTCTGGCCAGCGCAACCTGTTTGCTGACCTTGCCGGTAGCAGGGTTGAAAACATCACTGGTGATACCGTTACCAGCAAGCTCTGCACCATTAATAAAATGCCCGAGGGTTTGTACAGCAACACCGGCGTCGAGTGATTCAACCGAGCTCATGCAGCGCCTCCCCTACCCCATTGATAAGGGAATCGATCTCCGCTTCGGTGCTGATGAAAGGTGGTGCCAGCTGGATGGTGTCCGCACCCCAGCGCACATAGAAACCTTTCTCGAAACACTTGAGACCGAGTTCGAAAGGTCGGCGCAGTGGTTCGCCGGGATAATGCTCAAGTGATAGTCCCGCGGCGAAACCGTAGTTGCGAATGTCAGTCACGTAGGGGCTACCCTTGAGGCTGTGCACTGCATTCTCAAAATAGGGCGACATGGCCTTAACCCGTTGCGGCAGTTCTTCCTCCAGCAACAGATCCAGTGCCGCCAGGCCTGCGGCACAGGCCACCGGGTGCGCCGAATAGGTGTAGCCATGGGGAAACTCCACCATGTAGTCAGGCCCGCCCTGCTCCATAAAGGTCTCATAGATAAATGCTTTGCTGACCACAGCGCCCAAGGGCTGGGTGCCATTGGTGATTTGCTTGGCCATGGTCATCAAGTCAGGAGTCACGCCAAATTCTTCAGCACCAGTAAGCGCACCCATACGACCAAAGCCGGTGATGACTTCGTCGAATATCAGCAGGATGTCATGCTTGTCACAAATCTCGCGAAGGCGATTCAGGTAGCCCTTGGGTGGAGGCAACACTCCGGCAGTACCTGACAGCGGCTCCACTACAACAGCGGCGATGTTGGAAGCATCGTGGAGCAGGACCAGCTCTTCAAGCTCATCGGCCAGGTGAGAGCCGGTATCTGGCATACCGCGGCTAAAATTGTTTTCAGGTAGAACCGTGTGGGGAATATGATCGGCATCGACTGTTTGGCCAAATAATTTCCGGTTAAAGCCAATACCACCGACACCAACGCCACCATAGTTCACTCCGTGGTAGCCCTTGATACGACCAATAAATTTCGCCTTGCCTGGCTGACCCTTGCTGCGCCAGTAGGCACGAGCCATCTTCAAGGCAGTATCAATAGACTCGGAACCACTGTCAGTAAAAAATACGTGGTCCAATCCAGAAGGGGTCAGTTCGACGACTTTATGAGCAAGCTTGAAACTGAGCGGGTGACCGTATTGGAATCCCGGCGAATAATCCAGGGTCGCCATCTGCTTGCTGACGGCTGCAGTAATTTCTTCCCGGCCATGACCGAGACCGCAAGTCCACAGACCGGATAAACCGTCGAATACCTGGCGGCCGTCTCCAGTGGTGTAGTAGGCGCCTTTTGCAGCCACCATAAGGCGTGGATCCCGCTTGAACTGGCGGTTTCCGGTAAATGGCATCCACTGCGCCTTGAGCTCATCTGCTGTCAGCGCGGCGGAGAACTGAGAACTTTCGGGGCTGGTTGTATCTGGCATAAGCGAAACATACCTGACCCTGCCGATTCAGGGAAGAACCGACGGGGCAGAAATTGCAGGCTGCGCCGGCTCAGGACTACAACTGAACTTCCATCTGGATATTACAGCGAGCATAGGGAGTGGGTTCTGCCGCCATGCGCTTGAACCCGAGCTTGCGATACAGGTTCAGGGCAGGAGTGAGTTTGGTATTGCTGTCGAGAAATACCCGACTGGCACCCATCTCTCTCGCTCGCTGCAGGGCAGCCTCACCGAGCAGGAAGCCGATGCTACGGCCTTTGAATTGATCATCGACTGCCATTTTTGCCAATTCCATGGTTTCTGCGTCGGTTTTTAACAAGGCGCAGGTGCCTGCAACCTGGCCGTCGTATCGTGCCATGAGAATGACACCGCCCTTATCGAGTATGTATTGCTGGGGCGAATCCAGGGCAGCCCGGTCAGAGTCTTCGACTTCAAAATACTTTTCAATCCACTCGTAGTTGAGACGGCTGAAGTCCTGAAACTCCTCTTTGCTCACGTCACCGATCTCCACTTTTTGTTGTTCCCGCGCTACATGGCGTTGCTTCACCCGACTAAAAAAATCCTGCGCTCGCAATTGTTGTTCAAATTCTTCCAGCGCATTCCACAAGTTGTTTTCACAAGCGGATAACATCTCCTCTACTACCAGCTCCACATCTTCATTTTGTTGCTCGAACGCTGCCAGGCGATCCAGACCCTGCTGGGTGAGACACACCTGGTTAATCCGGCCATCGCCGGGCACCTTCTTGCTCCTGGCGAGCCCCGCTTCCGCCATCTCCTTGACGATCTTGCTGACCGAGGCATGAGAATGACCGATCGCTTCCGATAGTGCAGAAATGGACAGGCTTTCGCCGTTGCGCAGCATGAAAAACACCGGAAACCATTTGCCATCGATGCCCAACTGGTACAGCTGGTGCACTCGGCTGGATTGTTCCGCCAGCATTTCACCGAGCTGGCGAAGGCGGCTGCCCAGGGCCAAGGGGCCCGTCTGACGGTATATCTCGAGCATACTGTTACCAATTACGTAATTAGTTACGTTTCTCAGTGTAGCGCCACAGACTTGGCCAGGCAAGCCCGACATAGCATCAGCGTGGTACTTGGCGAGCAATGCGCAGCGGCGCTATAGTGGGGCCCTGATTCTATTCAGCCCCAGCAACGAATACAGAAAACAAACTATCCAGGAGGCTGCAGTGCGCAAGATTTCCCGAAGAAAGTTCATAGGCTCCAGCTCGGCGCTTGCCGTGGCGGGTATCGGACTACCAACTCGCGAGGCACTGGCACAATCCAGTTCCGCCGCACGCGATGATGCCGCACCTGATTTTATCGTCATCAATGGCAACGTGATCACCAGTGACCCGGCACTGCCCAATGCCCAGGCATTTGCGGTCAAGGGCGACAAGTTCATGGCCGTGGGCAGTAGCAGCGACATCCGCAACATGGCTACATCGCGAACCGAAATAATCGATGCAGAAGGCATGACCATCACCGCCGGATTTATCGATGCCCACAGTCATCCATCAGGAGCTGGCGTAAATGAACTTGTACAGGTAAACGCCGACCGCCGCTCGGTGGTGGAGATCAAGGAAGCCATTGCAGAAAGAGCGCGCAATACTCCAAATGGACAATGGGTGCGCGCCTTCAAATATGACGACACCAAGCTGGCAGAAGGCAGACCTCTGAACCGCTTCGACCTGGATGATGCGGCACCGGAAAATCCGGTAGTCGTCGGCCATCGCGGCGGACATACGGGCGTCTATAACTCCATGGCACTGGCCATGGCGGGCGTAACAGCAGAAACCCCCGACCCTGACGACGGCAAGTTCTATCGGGACGAGAACGGTGTTCTCACCGGACTGGTCGCCGAACAGGCTCGCAATGTATTTCGGGATCTGATTCCAACAGATTCGACCCGCGAGGAACGACGCGACGGCGTCAAACTAATCTCCCAGTTGATGACAGCCGCAGGCCTGACTTCAGTGCATCAGACCGGCGGCGGCCAGAACGATATGATCGCCTACCAGGATGCCCGCGCTGAAGATGGCTTGCATTTCCGCATGTATCTCTTCCCCCGGGGACAATTATTTTTCGATCTGGTCAATGCAGGTGTGAGGACCGGCTTCGGCGATGAGGTGTTCAAGATTGGTGCCGTTAAATTCGGTGCCGATGGCTCAGCGTCCGAACGCACCATGCGCATGAGCACGCCCTATGAGGGTCGACCAGATGACTACGGCATTCTCACCATGAGCCAGGAGGAGATTCATGAGGCAGTCGAGAATGCTCATCGCAATGATTTCCAGATTGGCATCCATGCCAACGGCGATGTCACCATCGACATGGTGCTCAATGCCTATGAACGGGTGCAGCGGCTGTGGCCCAGGGCTGATGCCCGCCATCGAATCGAGCATTGCTCACTGGTGAATCCTGAGCTGCTGCGCAGAATCAAGGCGGCCGGCGTAATCCCGGCACCCTTCTACACCTACGCCCACTATCACGGCAACAAGTGGGTAGACTATGGCGAAGAAAAAATGCGATGGATGTTTGCTCACAAGTCCTTCCTCGATTATGACATCCCGGTGGCCCCAGCCTCTGATTACACGCCAGGGCCATACGAGCCGCTGATGGCGATTCAGAGCATGGTGACGCGCAAGGACTTCGAGGGCAGGGTCTGGGGACCAAACCAGCGCGTCAGCGTCAGTGATGCAATCAAGATCTGCACCATGAATGGCGCCTATGCCTCGTTTGAAGAAAACATCAAGGGCAGCATCACCGCAGGCAAGCTGGCCGACTTCGTCATTCTTGCCGACGATCCCCACGATGTAGATCCGGACCGCATCAAGTTTATCGAAGTAGTGCGTACGGTTGTTGGTGGTATCACCATGCACGCGGCGTAAGAAATAACGGGGTCGGAGAGAATATTTTTTAATCAGCTTGTTACAAACTGATTAAAAAATATTCTCTCCGACCCCATTTTTGTGTACCTTGCGCAGCTTCTGCTGGTCTTCATCAAACCAGAGCCGGCCAACTTTTGCCGCATTGCGGGTCAGTTTCCTGTTGACCACATCAAACAGGTCGCCATTTTCGCCTACAAGCTGATGCGGTATACCAACTGACTCGGCGATGGCAGCGTTGGCTTGCATGTGCCTTTCTTCACCATGTACTGGAATAGAAATCCCCGGCCTGACCCAGCCGTACATCTGCCTTAATTCATCCGCACAGGGATGACCCGAAGCATGCAATGGCACCGTCGATTCATCGGCGTGGGTAACCTTGATATTGCGCGCATGGAATGCAGTGGTGAGTTGTTCTACTTCCTTTTCATTGCCTGGAATGGTTTTGGCGCTGAAGATCACATGGTCGCCGGCGGAGAGGTTCACGTCCGGGTGATTGTCCATCGCCAGCCGATGCAGAGCCGCATTAACTTCACCCTGGCTGCCAGTTGCGATCGCCAGTAACTCTTCCGGCAACAGGTAGCCGAGGTCGAAATTGTCGACGACGTTGAAGTTGTCCTTGAGATATCCGGCCGCGCGGGCACTGGACACCATGCGATGCAGAGAACGGCCCAGCAAACCCAGGTGACGACCCGCTACATGGGCAACATTGCCCAGGGTCTGCAGGCGGGCAATATTGCTGGCGAAGCAGGCGACAACCACTCTGCCTTTAGAAGCCTGCACCGTTTTCAGCAATCCCTCGAATAGCTCCGATTCGGAAACCGAATGGCCGGTTACCGTGGCGTTGGTGGAGTCACAGACGATAGCATCGATACCCTGCTTGCCCAGCAACTCAAAGTTGCGGGCTTGAATGGCCTCGCCGACGATCGGGGCGGTATCCAGTTTCCAGTCTGCAGTGTGCAGGACCCGCGCTACCGGCGTACTGATCAACAACGCGTTGGTCTCTGGCGTACTGTGTGTGATTGGGATCCAGCGCACCGTGAACGGCCCGAGATTGATCTCTTCGCCACTGAGCACTGTGATCACCGGCGCATCCAGACGTTTCTCCCGCAATTTGCGCAGGATGACATTGCGAGTAAACGGGGTTGTGTAAATGGGACAGCGCAACTGTTCCCACAGGTGCGCGATGGCACCAATATGATCTTCATGGGCGTGGGTAGCTATCAGCCCCACCAGGGACTCTGCTCTATTGGCGATGAAGGCGGGATCGGCCATTTCCACCCGGTTTCTACCCCCGCTTGCTGGCTCAACTTTCTCGAAGGTCACACCACAGTCAACCATCAGCCATTTGCCGGCGTGACCAAACAAATTGAGATTCATCCCAATTTCGCCACAGCCACCCAGTGGCAGGAAGAAAAGGTCCTTATGATCCGGCTGCATCAGAGAATCAGGTTTAACCACAGGAAACGATCACCGATATCAATCCACAGCGGAATGGTGAAAATGGCAAAGATCGTTTGCAACGCGATCGTGTTCGCGGTCAGGCTGACATTGCCTCCCAGTTGCCGTGCCAGGATATAGGCAGACGGCGGTGCCGGCAGGCAGTTCAACAACAGCATGACTGCACTCAGTCCCGGTGAAACTTGAAACAGCATGGTGGTCACGACAATTAGTGCGGGGAAGGCAAACAGCTTGTTGAACAGTCCCACTACCAACTGCCAGCTCTGATCACCGATGGCGACGAATCGTATCCCGGCGCCTACAGCCAACAGACCCAGCGGCAACGCCGGTTGTGCCAGCACTTCCACTACCTGCCAGCCCAGGTCCGGCACATCGACATCGAGCACACTGAGCGCCATACCCAGGATGCAAGCCCAAACCAGGGGGTTGGTGAATATGCTGCCAATGACTACCACTGCACGATTACCAGTCTTGCCGCTGTTGGCGCTGAAAGCGATAACACTCAGCACATTGACCGTCGGGATGTAGAACACCAGGCAAAGAGCCGCGAGCACCAGCCCATTGTCTCCATACAGGGCATCTATACCCGCCAGGCCAATATAAGTATTAAAGCGAATGCTGCCCTGGTAGACCGCGCTGAGGGAAGGCTGATCACGACTTATGAACTTGCGCAAAGCAGTAAACAGGATGGTGAAGACGAACAGTGCAAAGCTGAATACGATCGCAACATCAATCAACTCGTCACTGTCAAAATTGGCAGTAGCGAGACTGTTGACCAGCAGTGCCGGCAAGAATATATAGTAAGTGAGACGCTCGACGCTCTCCCACACCTGGGCCGAAGATATCGGGGTGCGGCTAATCAGAAATCCCAGCAGGATGATCGCGAAGATCGGGGTCAATGCTTCCAAAATCATGGCTGCGCATCATAGCTTGACTCGCAAGCAGGTTCCATGAATACTTCCGCTCTCTCTGCTGCCCTCTACGAATCATCCTGATTCGCAGCACTGTCAAGATCACCAATACCAAGACTTAACCTTATGGACTACCTGGCAATCATATTGTTCGCTATTGCAGCTTGTGGGACACCTGGCCCTAATAATGCGATGATTATGGCCTCGGGACTTAATTACGGCATTCGTCGCAGCCTGCCCCACTTCAGCGGTATCGTATTCGGCTTTCCTGTCATGGTAGTGGCCGTGGGACTGGGACTGGCGGCCATGTTCGATCAGTACCCAATCCTGCACACCCTGCTGAAACTTGCTGGTGCCGCCTATCTCAGCTACCTGGCCTGGAAGATCGCCACCGCACCAGTCTCTGAGCTGAACGAAACCAGGGGCAAGCCCTTCACCTTCATCCAGGCCGCCGCATTCCAGTGGGTTAACCCCAAGGCCTGGGTATTGGCCGTGAGCGCTACCGCTACCTACACTATTGTGGGCGGCAGCTATGCCTTGCAGGTGGGCACCATCGCGCTCATCTTCATGGTGTTTGGCGCGCCCTGCATCCTGCTGTGGATGTGGTTTGGCGCTTCCCTGAAGAGCTTGTTACAACAACCGAAGTCGGTAAGAATTTTTAACTATTCGATGGCAGCACTGTTGATGCTTTCCCTGCTGCCCGTATTTAATGACTTGTTCCAGCAACTCACCGTTTGAGGTCACTATGCAATTTTTGATTACCGCCTACGATGGCAAAGATGAAGCAGCCCCTGATCGACGCGCGGCAGCGCGCCCGGCGCATATTGAGGGTGCAAAGAAATCCTTAGAGAACGGCCACATTCTTATTGGTGGCGCCATTCTCGACGACGAAGGCAATATGATCGGCTCTTCCATGATCGTGGAATTCGAAGACAGGGCAGCTGTGGACCAGTGGCTGGAAAGCGACCCCTATGTCACCGGCAACGTCTGGCAGGATATCTCGGTATTACCTTTTCGTACTGCCGTAAAGGCCTGATCGCCTGATTCAGGATCTAGCTTCTCTGAACATCGGATGTGCAACTGGCGAATCTGCCACCTGAATCTGGCCCACAATCTCAAATCCATGTCTTTCGTAGAGAGATATGTTGCGAGGGTTTGAAGATTCCAGGTAGGCCGGCAATCCAGCTTCATCGATGATCTGCAGCGCATGCTTCATCAACTGGGAGCCGATACCTTTGCCCTGACACGCGGGATCAACACCGATCGTTGGCAGATACCAGCAGGTTTCCTCTGGATGAAACTCATCCATCTTCTCAAACAGACCAAATACAGCTTCCTGCCGCTCCTCAGGCACTGTGCGCTGCAAGAATGCAACCATACGATCTTCGTCAGGCTCAACTCCCGGCGGCATCCAGAATGCAATACCCTCAAAATTGCCTGCGACATACGCGGTGTTGCTATCGATCGCGCCACCCCCAAATGCATCGAACCCTTCCTGCACCGCCAGGTACACGGAAGGCTCAGGCCAGATCCAGCGCACCAGCGGATCTGATGAAAACGACAGGATCAGTGAATGGATGGCGGGGTTTCGATCAGCTTCTTCAGCAATCCTGATGTCTGGCGGATTCATGCTCTTCTCCTGACCTGGTTGAAGTAGGAATGTGAAAGTATCAGGGTTTCCTATCAAATCCATCCTGTGGAAACTATTGGTACAGGAGCAATCCTAGTCAGGCTTTTCGAATACCAGTACAAACCGATCTGTCTTGCCTTGCAGGTCTTCGTCAAACACGATGCGGGTGCGATCATCTTCCGGGTTGCGCAGCGGCGGCTCAGAACTGACGAAGCGAAATCCGTTAGCTTCTATATCAGCCCTGAGAAATTCTTCATTGATGCGATGCAGATCGGTTGTGGCTTCCAGCTCCATGCCAGGCTCGCCCGCGTGATCCACAACGACAAACCGGCCGCCTGGCTTCAGGGCAATCAGTAGCTGTTCATAGAAATACTCTACATTGGCCGGCGGACCTACCGGCACGTACTTCTCTCCATCGTAGCGCTTGGGGATGACATACAGATCATGCAGCGCCATCACTATCAGCGCCGCATCGACGCTCTCGTAAGGTAATTCCAGATCGATACCATAGCGCCGCAGCATCACCACATTGGATGGCATACCATTGTCGAAACGATCCTGGAGAATATTTGATCCCCACTGCTCGAAGCCCTGGTTATTATGCAGAATCGCCCTGCCCTCATCTCCCAGTGCGCGAGCCAGCAAATCACTGTAGTAGCCACCGGATCCAAAGATATCGATGACTCGATCACCCTGCTCGAT
This sequence comes from uncultured Pseudohongiella sp., assembly GCA_964438455.1. Classification (GTDB taxonomy): domain Bacteria; phylum Pseudomonadota; class Gammaproteobacteria; order Pseudomonadales; family Pseudohongiellaceae; genus UBA9145. The sequence goes on along the minus strand of CAYTLI010000067.1, from coordinate 897 downwards.
ATTCAACAACGGAATGATCGCTTGCGGCTTGCTGCGCAGGTCGCGCTCCAGATCTGCCGCGAGTCGATCGGAAGCCATTGCTTCCAACACGGCGTTCTCATCGATTGCCTGGCCCTGCGCCATATAGGGCAGCAATCCCGCAAAGCAGAGCACGAGCATTCTGGATTGCCATCGAAATCGGTGAATTGATTTACAGACCATGCCCTAGTAACCCTTGTCGAAATCCACTTGCCGTAACAGGTCTTCACCTGCTACGAAGCGCGCGTAGTTTTCCAGGAACAGCACTGCAATATCCTGGGGGTGGCTTACGGCAGCCACGTGGGCGGTGACAAAGCAGTTGGGTGCTGTCCACAGGGGACTGTCTTCCGGCAGGGGCTCCTGCTTGAACACATCCAGCACCGCAGCCGCTATTTCTCCATCCGCCAAAGCTTCTGCCAGCGCATCTTCGTCAATGAGATTACCACGACCCACGTTGATGATGAGTGCCGAGTCTTTCATCACCGCCATGGTTTCCCTATTGATCAGGTCAGTGGTGGCAGCGACGTCGGGCAGTATACCCACCAGGTAATCACACTGGCGCAGAAATGTTTCCATTGAATCGCCATCATAGACGCGCTCAAACGGTTCAACTGGTTTGCCGCTGCTGTTAAATCCAAGCACGCGCAGATTCAGACGTATTGCCATCTCCGCAACATGGGCGCCAATTGATCCGGTGCCCATGATACCCAGCGTTTTGCCCGCGATACGCCGACTGGATGACTGATCCCATTTCCTGCCAGCCTGAGCCTGCCTGCGTTTTTCGATTCCCAATTCGTTGGCAAGCACATAGCCCAGCACGTACTCGCCCATCTGCTCGCCGAAGACATCTTTTACGCCAGTGAGTTGATATTGCCGGTA
>CAYTLI010000066.1:0-13003 GCA_964438455.1 uncultured Pseudohongiella sp. | reverse complement strand
GTGAATATCGGTGGCGTCGGTTTTTTCATAGCTTCCGGTTTGTTCCAGCTGGTAAAGCTCATCCGCTTTTAGTACATCACAGGCATCAAATTCATAAGAGATCGATACAGGCACGATGTGAAGCTGGCGCAAGCTCGCAGAAAGCGGTACATCTCTCTTGCCCATCGCCAGCATCTTTAATAGCGCAGGGTCGGTACGGTCGATCCCATCCTTGGCCCTGCCTTCTCTCTGTGCGATCCAGACATTCTGATCGCTGCCGATGCAGTGATGGATATACTCTGACAACAAAACCAGGGATTGCAGCAACTCCCTTCCCTTCAGTGAGCGTTTGACAATGAATGACTTATTCAACCGCATGAGATCTGAGACGAATGGCTTTTTCAGCAGGTTGTCCCCAATCGCGATCTGCAAGGTCTCGTAGCCTGCGTGATACAACATGTAGTTCACGAAAGCAGGATCCATGGTGATGTCGCGGTGATTGCTGATAAACAGGTAACTACGTCCGGGCTTCAGATTTTCCATGCCAGAGTTGGTTAACTCCGTCGTAGTGTCATGAATCATCTTGTCCATGTAATCGGCAATGACATCCTGCATGGATTTCACATCATGAACCGATTTCACCTGACTCCTGAGTTTGCCAGCAGCAAGCTTCATCACCATGCCAGGAAAAAGCCCCATCAATCTGGGGAAATAGAATCGGGCGATACTGTCGAGAAAGCCCTCGTCGGTGAGTAGCTTGTCCAGAACAGGCCGAATTTCCTCATCAAGATAAGGCCTGATCTCCTTGAACTTGTCCAAAGAATTATCCATGAATACAGTAGGTTACTTGCTGCTTTTTATTTGATTTATCGAGTAGCTGAAGGCGCGCGCATTGTAGCGTTTACGGCCATAAATGTGTACAGGAGAGAAGCTTAGGTACTCGCCGGAACTACCCATAATCCAGTTATCGCGCACTATGACAACGAGACTTGAAGAACGACCCTGCGCTACAGCCCCCGAGTCAATGATTGGACATAGTGTTCCAATTGATCGAGGACATCGCGTTGCGTATCACTCGCAAGACTGCGCGCCTGCTCCATGTCATCAGCATAGCGCTGCCGCTCTCTCGCATCGGAGACACGACTGATCCTGAACTGCTGCCAGCGTTGCTGTTCATCTTCATTCAGCGTGGCTGGATAATTTCTCGCTCGATATCGGAAGAACATCTCAGTAAGCCTTGAATCCCTGAATGGCAGATCCAGGCGACCCAATTCCTCCGGCGTTGTCGCTCGCAGGACATTCATAAGGTCCTTGTCCTGGTCACTAAAAAAACCGCCGCTATAGATCATGAAATCGGGGCCGCTTTCCTGTTCATGTTGCTCGGCTCGATAGACCTTCTGTAATCGTTTGACTAGCGCGGGCATATTCTGCAATGACTCCCAGTGTTCGCGACTTCGAGCCAGGTCAATACCAAAGAGCTCTGCTCGCTCAGCAGACAGCACCGCCGGTGAGGTCACAACCGGGCAGCGATTATAGTGAATAACCTTAAGAGGAATCCGCTCGACACCTTCGGGCATCTCCTGGCGGGGTGTAAACAATCTCAGCCTGATTTCTTCCTCATCCAGATCCTGCAACACAGCGGGATCTTCACGCAGGTCGTACACAATGACGCCATTGGAGTTTTGCGGATGGGGACACAAGGGCATGACCAGTGCCAGACAACCCTTGCTCGCCGGATACATTACCGATACATGCAACACCGGCTTTCTTGTTTTCAGATCGATCTCTGCCTGAACCTTTTGCTTGCTGCGCAACTGATATACGTAGTCATAGAGTTTGGGCTGCTTCTCTTTGATAAGCCTGGCCAACTCGATCGTCGCCAGCACATCCGACAGTGCATCGTGGGCATCCGCATGCTCGATGCTATTCGCTTTGGTCAGTTCTTCGAGCCTGAAGCTGTTGCTGCCATCCTCTTTTTTGGGCCAGTTAATACCCTCGGGCCGGGTTGCCGCGCACAGGCGCACCATATCGATAATGTCCCAGCGAGAATTACCGTTCTTCCACTCCCGCTCATAGGGATCATGAAAGTTTCGGTATAACAATTGGCGTGTCACTTCATCGTCGAAACGGATGCTGTTGTAGCCGGCGACACATGTCTGTGGCTGGGCAAACTCAGCGAGGATTCGCTCACAGAACTCCACTTCAGGCAGGCCTTCGCTCAGGGCGCGTTGTGGCGTGATGCCGGTGATCAGGCAGGCCATGGGGTTGGGCAGGAAGTCGTCTGCGGGTTTGCAGTACATCACCAGGGGTTCCCCGATGATATTGAGGTCTTCGTCGGTACGAATGCCGGCAAACTGGCTGGCACGATCCCGGCGGGGTTCATTGCCCCAGGTTTCGAAGTCGTACCAGTAAATGCTGCGGGAAGTCATTTTGGTCCTGATTTCTGTATCAAGCTTTGATCATACCATGGTGATTCAAGATGCTTTATCGGTGTCATCGCGCATATAAGCCAAACAGCGATATTCATCTGCAACCCCCAATTGGTGTAGTATTCGGGGGTTTGAGCGTGGAACAGAATCGAGCATCAGATCATGGAATTTCGCGGCGCCCACATCATCAGCGTCAAGCAATTTGAGCGGGAAGACATCGACCAGGTCTTCCAGGTGGCTGACAGCATGGAGCCTTACGCCCATCGTCTGCGCGTCACCAAGGCTCTTGATGGGGCAATTCTGGGCAACATGTTCTTCGAGCCCAGTACCCGGACCCGGGTCAGTTTCGGTTGCGCCTTCAACCTGCTGGGTGGTCATGTAAGAGAGACCACCGATGTGAAGTCATCCTCCATCACCAAGGGTGAGTCTCTTTATGATACGGCTCGAGTGATCAGTGGCTATAGCGATGTCATCGTCATGCGTCACCCCCAGCCTGGTTCGGTGGCCGAATTTGCCAAAGCGAGTCGGGTGCCTGTCATCAACGGCGGCGATGGCCCCAACGAACACCCCTCACAGGCATTATTGGATCTCTACACCATCAAAAAAGAACTGCAATCCAATAATCGCAGTATCGATGGCATGCACATTGCCATGGTGGGAGACCTGAAGCACGGCCGAACGGTGCACTCGCTCTCGCAACTACTCCAGCAATATAACGACATTACGCTCACGTTGATTTCTCCCGCTGAGCTGAAGATGCCGGAAGAGATCGTCGCAGACCTGAAAAACGCAGGTCACAAGGTCATTGAGACTGAAGACATGGAATCAGGCCTGCACGATAATGACACGGTCTATCTCACCCGCATTCAGGAAGAGCGCTTCGAGAGCAAGCTGGAAGCAGACATCTACCGCGGCCGCTTTCGCCTCAACCAGGCAATTTACACGCGGCACTGTCAGCCAAACACTGTGATCATGCACCCACTGCCCCGGGACTCCAGGGAGGAAGCCAACGAATTGGACAACGACCTGAATCAGCATCCGAGCCTGGCGATCTTTCGCCAGACTGACAACGGCGTGCTGGTGCGTATGGCCCTCTTTGCTCTGATTCTGGATGTTGCCGAAAAAGTAGATGAAAGTGCCAGCGAAGTGGGCTGGTATACGGAAAGCCGTTTCGAATAAGATAACCGTCTATATGATAGAAGGTATACTGCAGCGCAATAGGCAATGAAGCCGGGAAACACAGGGTTAGACCACTATGGGATTCAATGACTTACTGAAAATGATGATCGAAAAGGACGGTTCCGACCTTTTCCTCACAACTGGCGCGCCACCCAGCATGAAGGCGCACGGCAAGCTCATTCCGCTGCTGGACAAGAAGCTGCCTGAGGGCATGGTGAAAAAGATCGCCTACCAGATCATGAATGAGGAACAGATCAAGGAATTCGAGAAAAGCCCGGAGATGAATCTTGCGGTGGCCGACCCTGATATCGGCCGATTCCGCGTTAATATATTTCAGCAACGCGGTGAAATCGGCATCGTCGCTCGTAACATCAAGACTGAGATTCCCGATGCAGCATCTCTAGGCCTGCCACCGGTGCTATCAGAGCTCATCATGAGCAAGCGCGGCATCATCCTGTTCGTAGGTGGAACCGGCTCTGGTAAGTCCACCTCTCTGGCAGCACTGATTGATCATCGCAACAAAAACAGCGATGGCCATATCATTACAATCGAAGACCCGGTGGAATTCGTTCACCCGCACCAGGGCTGTATCGTAAACCAGCGCGAGGTGGGCGTTGATACCAACAGTTACGAAGAGGCGCTGAAGAACACTCTGCGCCAGGCGCCGGATGTGATCCTGATCGGTGAGATTCGCTCGCAGGAAACCATGGAACACGCCCTCGCCTTCGCTGAAACTGGCCATCTATGTCTGTCAACATTGCACGCCAACAATGCTAACCAGGCTATTGATCGAATTATTAACTTCTTCCCGGAAGAACGTCACAAACAGTTGTTCCTGGACCTGTCTTTGAACCTGGTGGCCTTCGTGTCACAACGACTCATTCCAACCGTCGATGGCAAACGTGCTGCCGCTATCGAAATCCTCATTGGCACACCCCGTGTCTGCGACCTGATCAAAGGTGGCAAGGTCATGGAACTCAAGGAAGTCATGGAGAAATCTGAACAACAAGGTATGAAGACCTTCGACTCTGCCCTGTTCGATCTCTACAAGAGTGGCAAGATCAGCTACGAGGAGGCCCTCAAAAATGCCGACTCCAAGAACAATCTGCGCCTTCGCATCCAGCTCTCCGAGGGCAAGTCTGGCGAAGATGACGGCGAAGATCTGGATGATGAGGATGAGAGTGGTGGCCTGTCTTTGGTAGGCAGGGACGACGAAGAGCCCATGGCTTTCTAGCTCTTTTCCTCACACTGCCTAAAAATATTTCCCAATCAGACACTGCCGGAACGCTGGTAGTGTCTGATCTCACCTGTTGATTTTGCAAAGGATCCAGCCATGCTCACCCTCCACCATCTGGAATATTCCCAATCCTTTCGTATCCTCTGGTTACTGGAAGAACTTGGTTGCGAGTACGAATTAAAGATTTATCAACGAGACGCATCCACACACCAGGCACCCGCTGAGTACAAGGCTCTCTCTCCGCTGGGCACAGCGCCAGTTATCACCGACGGTAACCTGACCCTGGCAGAGAGCAGCGCCATCACCGACTACATTCTGGACAAGACCACGAATCAATAATTGCGACCGGCCGCTGAAAATCCGGATCGCGCACGCTACCTGTTTTGGTTTCATGCTGCCCAGGGCTCGATGATGCCGCTGATGCTGATGGAAGCCGTGTTTAATATCCTGATCACGCGAGTGCCTTTCTGGATGAAGCCATTCATAAGCTCGGCCCTTAACCAGGCATCCGCACGCATGATCCTGCCCCGCATGAACAAACTACTGGAAATAGCCGAGAAAGATCTGGCAGAGAAACCCTGGTTTGGCGGCGATCAATTGAGCGCAGCGGATATAGTCTTGAGCTATCCCATGGAGTCGGCCAGGGAACGCAACTTCATCACCGACCAGCACCCACAATGCCTGGCCTGGCTGGAACGGGTAAGAGAATGTCCCAGCTACCTTGCTGCGCGTGAAAAAGATGGTAGGGACAGCGTGGTGCTGCGGCTCGACAGCTAAGAGCTTACTTACGCTTACAAGGCGCCGTGTCGTTTCGCGGTCACTTCAGCCATGATAGAGATTGCGATCTCTGCAGGCGTCTTGCTTTCGATCTGAAAACCTATCGGCGCGTGCAGAATATCGATCTCATCCTTGGTGAGGCCGAGCTCGGGCAGTCGCTCCCTGCGTGCTGCCGAAGTCCGCTCCGAACCCATGGCACCCACATAGAATGCATCTGTTTTCAAAGCTTCCATGAGCGCCATATCATCCACTCTTGGATCATGGGCCAGCGCAATGATGCCACTATAAGGATTGTTATAGCGTTCACGCACGATGTCGTCGGGCAGGCGTGGAGTCTTTTCCACGCCATCAACATGCCAGTTGTCCAGGTAGTTCGGGCGCGGATCGCAAAGAGTGACGTCATACTCCAATGCTAATGCCATTTCCGCTACATACTTCGCCACATCACCGGCACCCAGCAACAACAATCGATACATGGGGCTCAGGCTATGCACCATGGTGTTACTTTCGATCACGACAGCATCTTCACCACTTTCGTCTGTGCTACTGATAGCACCGGTGTCGAGGTTAACTACTCTGCTAACCAGGGAATGTGATTCCAGGCTACTACGCAGCGCCGCAAAAACTGCACAGTTTGAATCGCTAGCCTCAATGAATTCCAACAACACATGTAGTTGACCACCGCACGGCAATTTGAGACGCGCCTGTTCTTCCGCGGTAGCACCATAAACCACCTTGAATGGCTTACCACCTTCATCATCATAGAGCTGTTTAAGACTGCCATCCTGCAACTGCTCGAGAAAATCTTCCTCGATACAGCCGCCGGAGATTGACCCAACCAGCTCACCGTCCAGGGTACAGGCCATCATTGCACCAACTGGTCGTGGCGAAGAACCCCAGGTTTTAAGAATCGTGCATAACCAGGCGGACTTGCCCGCAGTGAGCCAGTCGTCGAGTTGGGTGATGATCTGTTGTTGACTACTGAGCATGGATTAACCTGCTAAAAGAGTATGACTGCTATTCTACCTCGTCTATGCTGAAAACCCCTATACGGTTCGGGTCTTCCATTTGCCGCGGCGAAAAACCAGCACGCCAACTATGCAGCTTAAATTATCAGCAGCGAACACTGCCCAAAATACTCCAACCGGCCCGAGCCCAAGAGTCAAAGCAAGCACATAGGCCATGGGCACCTGTACAATCCAGAAGCAGAAGACGTTGATCCAGGTTGGCGTCATGGTGTCACCGGCACCATTGAATGCCTGTATCACCGCCATACCAAAACCCCAGCCCACATAACCGTAGGCAAAGATTTGCAGGCACTGCCTGGCATAGGCCAGCACACCCGCCTCTTCGCTGAAAAACCCGGAGATGGGCTGAATGAACAGCAATAGAAGAATCGCCGCTATGGCCATGTAGCCTGCATTGTATTGAGCGATTTTCCAGGTTGTACGTTCTGCGCGTTCAGGCAAGCTGGCGCCAAGATTCTGGCCCACCAACGTCGCGGTTGCATTACTCAGGCCCCAGGCTGGCAGGATACTGAACATCACGATACGAACCGCAATCGTGTAACCAGCGACAGCCTCGCTACCAAAACTGGATACGATGGACATGAGAAACACCCAACTCGCCGTCGCTACCAGGAATTGCGCTATACCTCCCAGGGAGATTCGCACCAGTGACCAGACAATATTGAGACGCAGCAGCATGTCGCTCGTGTGCAATTGAATACGACCATGGGTGCTGAGCAGAAAGTACGCGCCATAGAGCACGCCCACCGTACGGCCGATATTGGTCGCCACGGCGGCTCCGGTTACTCCCAGTTCAGGAAATGGTCCATAGCCATAGATCAGACAAGGATCGAGGACGATGTTAATGCCGTTTGCCAGAGTCAATGCACGCATGGCAATAGAGGCATCGCCAGCACCGCGAAATATTGCGTTGATCAAAAACAGGAACACGATACTGAAGCACGCACCAAACATGATGCGTGTGTAGCTGACGCCTGTCGCAATCACCGATTGTTCGGCACCCATTAGTTGCAGGATTTCCTCGGCAAAGAAGATACCGATCAGACCAACAATGACTGACACAAATGCTCCGATCCAGATTACCTGGCCAGCAGCAATAGCAGCTGCTTGCGGGTCTTTCTCTCCAATACGTCGTGCCACCATGGCAGTGGCGCCCATGGAAAGGCCGATAGCGATAGCGTAGAGCAAGGTGATGACCGCCTCGGTCAATCCCACAGTGGCTACTGCATCGGTGCCAAGCCCGGAAACAAAGAAGATATCGACGATGGCGAATACGGATTCCATCGCCATTTCCAGAATCATCGGAATAGCAAGCAGCAGGGTTACTCGCCCGATGGAACCCTGGGTGTAGTCGATATCCGAATCGCCCTTGATGGCTTGTTTAAATAATTGCCAGGCGCTTTTTAGTTTTACCGTTGTCATAACTTAATCTCAAAAATACAGATCCGCGCAATTGCATAGCATTCAATTGCAAGAAAGGATGAGTTGGCCTGTCGATGACAGCCAGACAACAGTTTTTGGTCAGAACACCTGGCGACTGATTAAGTCTGAAACAGAGCCGCTGGTGTGAGAAAGAAGATCAGGTCGTGCAAATAATGCGCGATTACCGCTGAATGACTCAGGCCGCTACGCTACCCAGCTTGTCTCGCTGAACAGGTAGAGTTGTTAGATTCTCCAGAATCATTGGCCTTACCTCCTGATGAGAAGAGCGCGCATTATATAGGGGAATAGCACGCCTGTGGCAAGTTTTATCGACCACCAGGTACTGAAACTTAATATTCAATATCGAAAGTGAAGTTCAGCGGTGATAACAGGAAACCGAAATTGCCCTCGGTGATTACACACTCGGCAATTTCGGAAGGGGTAAAAATCAACAGCACAGGCGAGCTGCATTTTTCACTTTGCTGCACATCCTGGCGAGTGCTGTAACGAGGTGCCGCTTGCTGCTGGGTGCGCAATTGCACCCAGGGATCGTTCATCATGCGCAGCATCTGCGTGGCCTCGCTTCGATCCACCATCAAATCCATGTTCTTCAAGGCCAGATTGCCCTGATTCGAATAGAGACTGATCCCCGCCTCCACTTCTGCCATCAAGTATTCTGACAATCCTGTCGGGATGTCTGTCATGGCCAGGCTTGCAGCCAGCTCTCCTGTGCGACTGGCTATCGTTGGCAGCGCTCGCTCAGACCTGCTCGGCGCTACTCTCGGGGGGTTATGAAATTCATACACTGAACGACTTTCAGGAGATCGCTCGACTCCCTGATAAGTGACCTCCTCCTGCTGGCTGCAACCCATGACGCCTGATACCCATTGCAGCTCACTACAGGTATTGGCCCACTCCCGGGAATCCAGCTGCTGGCGCTGCCGATCAGTATTGATACTGTTCTGAATAGTGACGATTGAAGGCGCGACCAGACTCGGACCTGCTTCTGGCTCTGGTAAAAAGTCCGGACTTTCAAGCTCAACTTCATCTGCTTCTTCAGCCAGCTCCTGATCCACAATTTCGAAACTCTCAACAACTTCTGGGTCAGCCGGTAATTCCGCACGGTCCGCTGGCTCTGTAGTTTCCACAAGCTCCGGGGTCGGCTCTTCAATGGCGATGTCGTCTATTGTTTCCTGCTCTTCGACCGGGCCTGTATTAACAGGCGTGAGCGGATTAGCCGGCACAAGACCGATCGAGAGCACCGGAGCTGGCTCTGGTTCGATGGGGATACCGCCATAGCGAATAACAGCAAAGCCAAGTACAAAATGCAGGCACAGGCTCGCCGCGACCGCGAAGATACGCGCCCGCAGGGCATGGGTTGATTGTGACCCCGACTCAGAATGGGCCCGGTCTTCGCCGCTTGCCTGCACTCCCGGAATGCTCCAGCTTGTCGATTCTCTAACTACTTCCCTTAGTCGGACAAGCTGATGCTATCCGAGTTCCCGCAGTGGATACGGCCGTTTCAGCTGAAATTCAGGCCAGGCGAGAGTGTTTCGGATTCGAGATTGAGCAGAAATGACTTGGTTTCCAGGCCGCCACCAAAACCGGTGAGCTTGCCATTGGCGCCTATGACCCGATGACAGGGAATGATCACCGGAATCGGGTTAATACCATTGGCAGCACCGACGGCTCGGGATGCCTTTGGCTTGCCGATATGTTGCGCCAGCTCACCGTAGCTCCAGGTCTCTCCGTAGGGTATCTCCTGCAGCGCTTGCCAGACCGAACGCTGGAAATCTGTCCCCTGGGGTGAAAGTGATAAATTGAAGTCAGTTCTCTCACCGGCAAAGTACTCATCAAGCTGTTTGATAACCTCTGTGAACTGCGCAGGATCTTCAATCCAATCCTTTTCATGGCGTCTCGCCATGGAGCCACCGGGAAACCCCAGCAGGCTCAGGGATTCTCCATCACCAGCAAGCAGAAGTTTGCCGATTGGGGAGCTGTAATAGTGATAATAAGTCATGAGTGCTACCTCGCACGAACAGTCGTATTGATAATCTACTTTTTCAGCGATGCGTAGTGGCGCCACAAAAATATCACCGCATACGCCCTCCACGGCTGCCAGGGTTCCGATCTCGCCAGCAACTGCTTCGGCGTCATCGTCTCACCTTCGGGATGAGCCGCACGGCGCAAAATCAGATCAGAATAGGGAAAGGCATTTGGATCATTGAGTGCACGCATGGCCATGTAGTGAGCAGTCCACTCACCAATTCCCTTCACAGAACACACCGTGTGAATGAATTGTTCAGTGTCGATGCCACAGTCGATCTGCAGCTCGCCATCTGCGACAAGCATTGCCAGCTCTTGAATCGCAGCGATTCGCTGGCCCACGATGCCGAGATCTGACAGGTCAGCACTGCTGATTTTGCCCGCATCCGGAAATGTATGCGTCAGACCGGGGGTGACGGACTCATACGGGTCACCATGGCGTTCGACTATACGAGAAACCAGTGTCGATGCCGCCTTCACCGTGACCTGCTGGCCGAGAATTGCACGCACCGCCACTTCGAACCCATCCCAACAACCGGGTACGCGTGACCCGGTAAATTTCTTTACTATGGGACTGAGATACTTGTCTTTCGCCAGATGCTTTTCGATGAGTATGCTGTCCGCCCTGAGATCAAACAGGGAACGAACCCGATCGATTATGTGGTACAAGTGGCGCGTATTAGGGTAGTTGATAAGCACGCGTACTTCATTTACCCGGTCATCGAAATGCGCCTGAAAATCTCCCTGTACACCTTCGAGCACGAAGCTGCGCGCGTAACTCTTTTCGGTAACCAGTTCGACACCGGGAATGGCTCGATAGGCAAGGAAAGCCAGCATCGCCTGCCAATCCAATGGCGGCCGATAGCTCAGCGTTATCTCAATCGCATTTTCGCTACCCACTCTCGTGCGCCGACGCTCTCTGAGTTGCTTGGGTGAGCGCCCATAAATCTTGTTGAACACGGCATTGAAGCGACGCACGCTGCCAAACCCCGCAGCAAAGCAGATCTCTGTCAGATTCAGATCCGTTTCGTCGAGCAATTTCTTGGCAAAATGCAGCCGCCGTGTTTGCGCCACTTCCACCGGCGTTGCGCCCAGGTGCTGATGAAACAAGCGACTCAGCTGCCTGGCACCAATTTCCAGTTGTGCCGCGAGTTCTTCCACGGATGCTTCATCAAGCGCCCCCTGGTCAATCAACTGAAGCGCTCGCGAAACCTTCCATGATGATCCGCTCCAGGCTGGTGTACCTGGCGAGGATTCGGGGCGGCAGCGCAGGCAGGGTCGAAATCCGGCGGCAGCTGCCGCAGCGGCAGAACGATAGAGCTGCACATTTTCTTTTTTCGGCACTTTGACCGGGCACACAGGCCGACAATAGATACCCGTGGTGAGCACGCCGACGAAAAAACGGCCATCGAAGCGAGGATCTCTCGCCTGTCTGGCGTCTTCGTAGTCATCGGGATTGAGCAGGTTGGCAGCAGTCATGTTGATCTCTGTGAATGAGTGTCATCATACTCCTAATCGCCAGCAATATTGGCCGTTTTCGGACATGATCATCGAATTACTTCTCCACTCGAAGCCACAGGACCGGAACTGGGCACCTTGGCAGATGCCAGACGTGGAGAGCGTGTTCGCGAACGATAAAAATCGGCCGACGGGATGGAGGCCGATTGTGAGCAAACACGCTGTCGACGGGTGGCATAACGAAGCCTCAAGCTTTGGTGCTAATCCTAATGTAGGCTAAGACCGCGACCCTGTTGTATAGTAGCGCCCTCTTCGAACCCGCTCCTGGCACCACCGAAACGGCCAAATCAGACTTCAAGCAATTTCTCAAGAAAACACGGAATTCCCATGACTGACAAGGACTTACGAAAACATTCTAAAATGATGGTTGATGGCATGGAACAGGCTCCCAGCCGGGCCATGTTGCGTGCCGTGGGCTTCGAAGATGAAGACTTCGCGAAGCCCCAGATCGGCATCTGCTCGACCTGGAGCATGGTCACGCCGTGCAATATGCACATCAACAAACTCGCGGAAGACGTGAACAAGGGCGCCAACGATGCCGGCGGCAAGGGCATCATCTATAACGTGCTCACCATCTCCGATGGCATCTCCATGGGCACGGAAGGCATGAAGTACTCCCTCGTCTCGAGAGAAGTGATCGCGGACAGCCTGGAAACCGTGTCTGGCTGCATGGGCCATGACGGCATCATCGCCATCGGCGGTTGTGACAAAAACATGCCCGGCTTGCTCATGGGCATGGCGCGACTCAACCGCCCCTCCATCTTCATCTATGGCGGCACCATCCAGCCAGGCCCGGGACACACCAATATCATCTCGGTGTTTGAAGCCGTCGGCGGTCACGCTGCCGGCAATGTGTCCGACATCGAGCTGAAGAATGTTGAAGACACCGCGATACCTGGCCCCGGATCCTGTGGCGGCATGTACACAGCGAATACCATGGCTTCAGCAATCGAGGCCATGGGCATGAGCCTGCCGAATAGTTCGGCGCAGGACGCGATCTCCCAGGAAAAAGAGAACGACTGCTTGAGCGCGGGCGAAGCAATCATGTATTTGCTGGAACATGACATCAAACCCTCCGACATCATGACCCGCGCCGCGTTTGAGAATGCCATCAAGGTGACTATTGCGCTCGGCGGCTCGACCAATGCAGTGCTTCACCTGCTGGCTATGGCTCACACCATGGGTGTAGAGCTTGAGCTTGACGATTTCAACCGCATCGGCAAGGACATCCCCATGCTTGCGGACCTGAAACCCAGCGGCAAATACCTGATGTCAGAGCTGATCAAGATCGGTGGCATCCAACCGCTGATGAAGACCATGCTGGAAGCCGGCATGCTCGATGGTTCCTGCATGACGGTGACCGGCAAGACCCTGGCTGAAAATCTTGC
>CAYTLI010000065.1:9127-13234 GCA_964438455.1 uncultured Pseudohongiella sp. | reverse complement strand
GAAGAGCATTGATTCGCGATACCTATCGTTTCCAGAACATCGGGGTAAACAGAACCAACAAGGTGAATACCTCGAGGCGTCCCAGCAGCATGGCGAAACAGAGAATCCACTTTGCCGTACCAGGCAACGCAGCGTAAGTCTGTGCAACATTGTCCAGACCGGGCCCAAGATTATTAATACATGCGCCAACTGCAGAAAATGCGGTGATGATATCCAGACCCGTAGCCAGCAGAGCAAGCAGCATCACCATGAAAGCCATTACATAGACAGCAAAGAATCCCCATACCGATTCGATTACCCTGTCGGGCATCACCTTCTTACCCAGCTTGATCGGAATCACCGCACGAGGATGAATCAATCTTTGCACTTCACGAAAACCCTGTTTGAAGATCAGCAGGATTCTTATCACTTTCATGCCGCCACCGGTAGAACCGGCACAGGCACCAATGATCGCCGCATATAACAATACATAGGGCAGGAACAGCGGCCAGCTATTAAAGTCGGCAGTGGTGAATCCGGTTGTCGTTGCAAATGAAACAACCTGGAACAGCCCCTTCACGAAAGCGTCATTGGCATCTGCATAGGTTCCGGAAAAGAACAGAACCGTGATGGTAACTATTGATACCGACAAAAGAATGAATCCGTAGAACAAGAACTCTGAATCCTGAAAGTAATGGCGGATGCCAGTGTGCTGCTTCTTGTTCCAGGTAATAAAGTGAAGCGCGAAGTTGATGCCGGCGATAAACATGAATAAGACGGCAACCAGTTCAATCATCGGGTTGTCGAAATAACCCATACTGGCATCATGGGTGGAAAAGCCGCCAATTGCTATTGTGCTAAAGCTATGGGAGATCGCATCGAATAAATCCATGCCCACCAACCAGTACGCCAACGCACAAATCAAGGTGAGGGAAAGATAGATATACCAGAGACTCTTCGCGGTTTCTGCCAGCCGGGGAACAAGCTTGTTATCCTTTATTGGGCCAGGGCTTTCAGCCCGATAGAGTTGCATGCCACCAATACCCAGCATGGGCAAAAGTGCCAGGGCTAACACAATAATTCCCATGCCGCCCATCCACTGCAGCAGTTGGCGATAGAACAGGATGGATTTTGGCAGTTCGTCGAGGCCGGAAATCACCGTGGCGCCAGTGGTTGTAAGGCCTGAAATAGATTCGAATACAGCGTCTGTGAGAGACAACTCTACCGCACTGGAAAAGATGAAAGGCAGGCAGCCTGCGGTCCCCAGCACTGCCCAGAACATCGTGACCACAAGAAAGCCATCGCGATTGCTGAGCTCTTTCTTGTGCCTGGCAGTGAACAGCCAGAGCAGAAACCCAGTGATAAAAATGATCAGCGATGACGCCAGGAACGCGCCCGCTACTCCATCATTATAAAGAAGAGAAACAAGAATCGGCGGCAGATTGCCCAGCAAGCTGAAGATCATCAGCAGTATGCCAATCACTTTGACTACTATCGCGATGTGCATCGAGCCACCGGTTTCTAGAAGAATGTCGGATCGACTTCGAAGAGTCGTTCCACAGCAGGAATCTGTTTTGAATTCACCAGGAACAATATTACGTGGTCATCCGGTTCGATCACCGTGTCATCATGTGCGATTAAAACTTCATCATTGCGCACAATTGCACCAATGGTTGTCCCTTCAGGCAGGTCGATCTTGTCTACAGTTCTACCGATGACCTTGGAATGCATTGCGTCCCCGTGTGCAATCGCTTCCATCGCCTCGGCAGCACCGCGCCGCAAGGAATGCACATTGACGACATCACCCCTGCGCACATGTGCGAGCAAGCTGCCTATGGTTGCCAACTGAGGTGAGATCGCGATATCAATTTCACCACCTTGCACCAGATCTACATAAGCCGGGTTGTTGATTAGCGTCATTACTTTCTTGGCACCGAGGCGTTTTGCAAGTAGCGATGACATGATGTTCGCTTCATCATCATTGGTCAGTGCCAAGAAGACATCGGTGTCTTCGATGTTCTCTTCCAGCAACATTTCTTTCTGGGATGCTTCTCCATTGAGTACGATAGCTTTGTCCAGGTGCTCAGAAAGATAAGTACAACGGCGCGCGTCCTGCTCTATGAGTTTGACCTGGTAACGGTCTTCAATATTTTGTGCGAAGCGAAAACCAATCTTGCCACCGCCGGCGATCATGATGCGCCGGTATGGGCGGTCCAGCCTGCGCAGTTCACCCATGCAGGCCTTGATATTTTCCTGGGCAGCGACAAAGAAGACTTCATCATCGGCTTCGATGACCGTCGAGCCTTCAGGCATGATGGGGCGATCCTTGCGAAAGATTGCCGCTACGCGCGCATCAACCGATGGCATATGCTGGCGAATCAAGCGAATTTCCTGGCCGACCAATGGTCCACCATAGAATGCTTTAACCGCTACCAGCTGAACACGCCCGTCGGCAAAATCAAGTACCTGCAGGGAGCCGGGCAGATCGATCAAACGAGTGACATAATCGGAGACAATTTTTTCCGGGCTGATCAACACATCAACCGCAATACCTTCCGTGCCAAACAACTTGTCGTTGTCGGTGTAGGAGGCAGAGCGGATGCGACAAATTTTCTTGGGAACCTGAAACAGGGCAAAGGCAACACGGCAGGCCACCATATTGACCTCATCGGAATCGGTCACTGCGATGAGCATATCAGCATCGAGCGCTCCTGCGGCTTCAAGAACATCCGGTAGTGAAGGCGCGCCTTCGGTGACTTTTACATCGAGCCGGTCATTCAGCTCCCTGAGCTTTTCACCATCTTCATCCACCAGGGTGATGTCATTTTTTTCTCGAGAGAGAGTTTCGGCGAGGGCACTGCCAACCGGGTTGGCACCGAGGATGATGATCTTCATGATGCTGTTGCAGTTCGGTCCAGTCGGTTTGCCTTTAGCTCTTGTGGAGCAGGGAGTAGAAAAATCCGTCCGGCCCGTTTTGTTCTAGTGGCAGGAGTTGTCTTCCATAAGCACATTCTACTCCCCAATCGGCAGCGACGCCTTCATATTTAGCGTCTCCAACTGTGTCGACAAAGCCGCGAACAAGCTCGTCATTTTCCTGCTTAAGTATCGAGCAGGTGGTATAGAGCAACCGACCTCCAGGACGCAGGCAAGGCCAGAGAGAATGCAAGAGTGTTTCCTGTTGCCGGGCCAGCGACTGAATATCTTCAGCTTGCCGCAGCAACTTGATATCCGGGTGTCTGCGGATGACACCTGTGGCTGAGCAGGGCGCATCAAGCAGGATGCGATCGAATGGCTCTCCATCCCACCAGGCGTCGACTTCGTTGGCATCGGCCTGCAACACCCGGGCCTGCAGTTCCAGCCGGTCGAGGTTTTCCTGGATCCTGCCGATTCGGCTCGGTTCCTTTTCTATAGCTATCATTTCCGCAAGTGAGCACTCACTTTCGAGGATATGAGAAGTCTTGCCTCCGGGCGCTGCACAGGCATCAAGGACTCTTTGGCCGGGAGCCAGATGCAGGAATTGGGGCAGTAGCTGGGATGCCTCATCCTGGACACTGACCAGGCCCTGATCGAATCCGGGCAGCTCACTTACTGCCCTCGGCTCGTCAAGATAGATGGATGTGGAACACAGATGACCCGCTTTGGCGCCGATACTGGATTCTGCGAGCAGAGCCAGATATTCATCGCGCTTTACCTTGCGCTGATTTATACGCAGGGTCATCGGGGGGCGAAAGTTGTTCGCGACCAGCAACTTCTCACCAAATCCAGGCCAGGATTCATCTATTGCGTCTACCAACCAGGCTGGATGGGAATGGCGTATGGCGAGATCCTGCTTGGCTAGCGCCACATCCAGATCTGCTGCCTGCCGCTGGTAATTTCTCAGTACGCCATTGACCAGACCCTTTGCCCAGGGTTTTTTCAGAAGCGCTACCGCCTCAACAGTTTCGTTGATGGCAGCATGATCAGGAATTCGCATTTCTCTTAGCTGATAGAGGCCCACCAGCAGGAGTGCTTTTACATCCAAATCTTTTTGCCTGACAGGTTTGCTGAGCAGCTGACTTAACAAAAAGTCGAGCTGATGAAACCATCGGCAACAGCCAAAGACCATCTCCTGAATCAGCTGAAAGTCGG
>CAYTLI010000065.1:0-9117 GCA_964438455.1 uncultured Pseudohongiella sp. | reverse complement strand
ATCAGACCTGTGGTCATTGAGAAGGGTGGAGCTTGATCCGCGCTGCGCCAGAAGAGAAGCAAGTATATTGCCTGCAACCAGGCGGCTATTGCTCATTCAGATTCGGAATTGCCGAACCGATTGCCGGAGGCAAGCAGCGTAGAGTTGGCGTTGAGCAAGTCTTTAATCGAACAAGGATTCTTGCCAGGCAGTTGCACACTCTGGATCAGCAAGGTGTTTTCTCCGCAAGCGACAAGCGAACCGTTCGTGTCGGTCTGTATTATAGTGCCAGGTGGCATTTTTCTATCTGTAATGTGAACTTCTGCCTTGATAATTCTTATGCGCTGCTTACCAATAAAAGTGAATGCCGGAAACCTGCCGACGCCGGCGCGCACTACCCGATCGAGTTGTTCTGCACTTGCACTCCAGTCGAGCAGTGCTTCGTGCTTTTCCAGCTTAGCCGCATAAGTACTCAGGGAACCGTCTTGCTCCTCGGCGCTTGCTGATAGCTTTTCAAAGTCTCGTAGCGTTGCCAGCAAAGCCTCCCTGCCTGCCAATGCCAGCTTTGCAGTTAGAGTCTCGCGATCATCCAGCGCTGTGATCTCCACGTTGCCCTTGTACAGCATTGGCCCGGTATCCAGGCCCGCATCCATTTGCATAATAGTGACACCTGTCACCTCGTCTCCAGCCAGAATGGCGCGTTCTATAGGAGCCGCACCACGCCAGCGTGGCAGAAGTGAGGCGTGTACGTTAATGCAACCGAATACAGGGATGTCGAGAATTTCCTGTGGCAGGATCAACCCATAGGCAACGACAATCAACAGATCCGGCTTCAATGACCTGAATTGCTGCTGTGCCTCTTCGTTGCGCAGAGAAGGTGGCTGGAAAACGCTGAGCCCATGTTGTTCGGCCAGCCGCTTAACCGGACTGGCTTGCAGTCGCTTGCCTCTTCCAGCCGGCCTGTCCGGTTGCGTGTAGACACCAACAATTTCTTGCCCATCTTCAATGAGACAGGAAAGATGGCTGGCGGCGAACTCAGGAGTACCTGCGAAACACAGTCTACTGGGAGGCATAAGGTTTAAGCTGACTTCTTGTGTTCTTTTTCCAGCTTCTTGCGAATCCGCTGGCGCTTCAGTGTACTGATGTAGTCGACAAAGAGTTTGCCGTCGAGATGATCAATCTCGTGCTGAATACAGGTAGACAGTAAACCCTCGGCTTCCAACTGAAACTCGGCGCCGGACTTATCTTGTGCAGTTACACGAATTTCACTGGGCCGCGATACTGTCTCATAGAATCCAGGCACCGAGAGGCAGCCTTCATCATATTCCGACAATTCGTCCTCGATAACCTCAAAACTTGGATTAATAAAGACCTGGGGACTATCCTTTGTTTCAGAGATATCGATAACCAGCAATCGCTTGTGGACGTTGACCTGGGTAGCCGCGAGGCCAATTCCCTGAGCTTCGTACATGGTTTCGAACATGTCATCGATCAAGACTTCAAGCTTTTCGTCGAAAACAGTTACGGGGCTAGCTACTTTCCTTAGCCGAGGGTCAGGAAACTCAAGAATTTGCAGTTGCGCCATGGATCTTTGTTAATGCGTGCCTGAGGTAGAGAGATGGAGCAGTCTGTGAACTGCTTCTAGTGATAATTATATCGTATTGCTACCATATCGCCGCCACTAAGTGCAGAATTTAATTGATGAAAATACCTCTTGAACACTGGGTGCCAAAGGCACTTGTCGGACTAGTCAGCGCCCTGGTAGTGAGCATGTCACTGGCCCAGGGTGGTTTGTTGCGTCAGGACCGGCCGGAAACCTATTTAGTTGCAGATGGCGACACGTTATGGACAATTGCGAGCCAATTTCTGCAAAATCCAGAAAGATGGCCTGAAGTCTGGCAGCCAGATCCCTATTTGGATAACTCCGATTTTATTTATCCGGGGGATGTACTCCGTATCGGCTATGTCGATGGTTCGCCACGAATCCTGGTACAGCGGGGTGACCGGGAAGTTGCCGAACTGCGTCCAGTAATGCGCGAGCAGCCGCTGGCCAGCGCAATTCCGGCCATTCCCCTGGAAGCCATAGAAAACAGCTTCACCCGCAACCGCATCGTCAGCCAGGAAGAGCTGGATGCAGCTCCTTATATAGTGGAGAACGTGGCGGTGAATCTTGCTATTGCAACTGGCGATGAAGTTCACGTGCGAGGCCAGTGGCCAGCCGGAACCACATCGTTCGAGGTTTATCGCTCTTTTCGTGAACACGAGGACCCGGAAGACGATGATATTCTGCTCGGCATCGAGCTCGAGTATCTTGGTTTCGCCAGTATTGCTGCCGTCGAGTCGCCGGACCTGCGTAGGGTTCTGATCAACAACAGTGCCAAGGAGATCCGGGTTGGTGACCGCTTACTAGTCAGGGAACAGTCGGAAATTGGAGCCACAATTTTTCCCACCGAGCCGGCAGCCGGTATAGAAGGAAGGATCGTTGCCTTTCTTGGCAATGAAACCATGGCCTCACAACTGGATACCGTGCTCGTCGATCTGGGCGCCAGGGACAACCTGGCGGTTGGCGATGTGCTCGCGATCACCAAGGAAGGCACTGCGGTTGTCGATCAGGTGGAGCGAGAGCGGATGAGTTTCATGGATAGAATTCGAGCTATCTTGCGCGGCGACCGACTGGACTTGCCAGGCGATGAGACAGGAACCTTGCTGGTTTATCGAACATTCGAATCCATGAGCTATGGTGTGATTCTCAGCAGTCTTCAGCCCATTGAACTGACTGACGTGGTAACTACCCCCTAGGAATCAGGGCTCCAACTCAAACTTACTCTGCCGGCTTTCAAGGATGAAAAATGGAAGAGAATATTCTGCGTGCGCATTTACGTGCCCATTGCCAACCCGATGACCTTGAAGAAGAAGTCGGGCGTGCGCTCGCATGGTCGGAGCAGGCAGGTCATGAACTGATTCCGTTTGCGGCTGATAACTATCCCTATTTGTTGCGCCAGATCCCGCGTCCTCCGCCACTGCTTTATGCAACAGGCAATGTTGGCTTGCTCGGTTCTGCCTGCTGCGCAATCGTGGGCAGTCGCAGCGCCAGCCAATATGGTGAGCGTCATGCGCGCTGGTTTGCTCATGATCTGGGCCAGCAGGGATTCACCATCGTCAGTGGACTTGCTCGTGGTATCGACGGTAGCGCACACAGTGGTGCGCTGCAGGCCAAGGGGCAAACCATTGCCGTCCTCGGGGCTGGCATCGATAGAATATATCCTCGCTGTCATCGGAAAATTGCCGATCAGATCGCAAGCAATGGCCTACTTCTCTCGGAATTTCCACTGGGAGCGCCGCCGCGAGCCGAGCATTTCCCCCAGCGCAACCGAATCATCGCAGGGTTGAGCCTGGGAACACTGGTTATCGAGGGAGGACTTCGTTCTGGTTCTCTTATTACTGCCGGTCAGGCACTGGAACAGGGTCGTGATGTATTTGCACTGCCGGGGCCCGTGGACAACAGGAATTCCCACGGGTGCCACAAACTGCTTCGTGAAGGCGCGACACTGGTTGAATCACCCGAAGAGCTTGCGGCGCTGCTACTCCAGCACTGGCATCACGGTAGTAATGGCAAGCAGCCGTCCTTATGCGCAAGCAGCACTTCAAGCGACCTCACTAAAGCCGGGCTTTCCGAAAGTGAAAAGAAAGTGCTGGCTGCGTTGACAGAACCCGGTGTTTTACTGGACCAACTAATCAACAATACCGGGCTGGCTATAGCTACAGTGAATGCTTGTTTAATACGGTTGGAACGCAAGGGGCTGGTAAGCCAGGAAGGTGGTCGAGTGGCGAAAATGAAAAACTTTTAGTTACCTTGCAAGCGATATAGTTGTCATGTAGTTTGCGCGGGATCAATTATTACCACTGGCAAAAATTTCATACTTGATGGCGAGTTAAGGAGTTTCGCTGGCCCGCCAGGAATTTGTGATTTACAAACTCGGTAAGAACCCCGTTTGGCGGCGCGAGTATCAGGAGACAAAGCAAGTGGAAAACAAGGATATTCAGGCAGTCAAAGAGTTTCTGCTGTCTCTGCAGGAAAATATTTGTGCAGGGCTGGAAGCAGAAGACGGTGAGGCAACATTCATTACCGACCAGTGGGAAAGGGACGAAGGTGGCAGTGGCATCACCCGGGTCATCGGCGACGGCGCCGTATTTGAAAAAGGCGGGGTAAACTTTTCCCATGTATTCGGCGAAGCAATGCCTGCTTCTGCTACCGCCGCCCGGCCGGAACTTGCTGGCCGGGCCTATCAGGCCATGGGTGTTTCTCTGGTCATCCATCCGGAGAATCCGTTTGTACCAACTTCACATGCAAACTTCCGCCTCTTCGTCGCAGAAAAAGATAACGAAGAACCTGTGTGGTGGTTCGGCGGCGGATATGACCTGACACCCTACTATGGGTTTGAGGAAGATTGCGTGCACTGGCATAAAACTGCCAAAGAATCCTGTGCCGATTTTGGCCCCGAGTATTATGACAAGTTCAAGAAATGGTGTGATGAATACTTCTATCTTAAGCATCGCAAGGAACCTCGAGGTGTCGGTGGATTATTTTTCGATGACTTTAATGAGCTCGGATTCGAACAATGCTTTGCCTTTGTGCAAAGCATGGCGAACAGCTACCTGAAAGCCTACGTACCTATAGTTAACAAACGTAAAGACGCAGACTTCGAAGAACGTCATCGGCATTTTCAGGAATACCGCCGTGGCCGCTATGCGGAGTTCAACCTGGTTTATGACCGGGGCACCGTGTTTGGCCTGCAGTCGGGAGTTGGCAGAATCGAATCCATATTAATGTCCCTGCCACCAGTCGTCCGCTGGATCTATGACTGGCATCCGGAAGAGGGAAGCGAAGAAGCCAGGCTATATACAGATTTCCTCAAACACCGGGACTGGGTATAGTCTCCTCCTATTGCCCAGGGCAATATTCTCCAGACCAAGAGCGATCAAATGACACACTACGCAGTTGTGGGTGACCCGGTTGCCCATAGCAAATCACCAGAGATTCATCGCCTTTTCGCCGAGCAAACCGGCGAAGATGTGCAGTACGACAAACACAGAGTGAGCGCAGTTGAGTTCAATGATTTCGTCACTGACTTCTTCGCCCGCGGAGGCGGTGGCCTCAATGTAACTTTGCCGCACAAGGAAGCGGCCTTTTCACTTGCCCAGGAAAAACCTCAACGGGTAGAGCTGGCTCGCGCGGTCAACACCCTCTGGCTAGATCAGCATGGTGTATTGCAGGGAGAGAATACTGATGGGACTGGTATCGTTAATGACCTGGTGAAAAATCATCGGCTGGTTCTCGACGGCAAGAGCATACTGATGCTGGGCGCAGGAGGAGCGGCCCGCGGCGCACTCGCGGCGCTGGTGTCCACATCCGCTGCGCATATCACCGTGCTTAATCGAACCCTGTCCAAAGCCGAGAATCTGAAAGCAGACTTTGCCGGGGCCTTTGATTTACACATTGGTGACTATGAAACCGGACTCGATCGGCAGTTCGATATCGTCATCAATGGCACCGCCATGAGTCTCGCAGGTGAAGTGCCCGCAGTCGATCCGCAAGTACTGGCACCAGCATGCTGTTGTTATGACATGATGTATGCGGACGAAGCAACGGTTTTCATGCAATGGGCTGCGCAACAAGGTGCTGCGCTGGTCCTGGATGGGCTGGGCATGCTGGTTGAACAGGCGGCAGAATCATTCTTTCTATGGAGAGGCGTCCGACCGGAGACGGCTCCGGTGATTTCGCAACTTCGCCGATAGCTGCTCTAGCATTCAAAGCTGCAGAAAATGCAGGCAATAAAAAAGGGCTACCATGGTAGCCCTTTTTGTTGATCTCGAATTGAAGAAACACTATTTAGTGTGCTTCCTCTTCCTCATGGTGAATGTCGCTCGGCCCAAGTGCTACCGCATCACGATCATGACCACGGTAAGTGAAACGAGTCTCTTCAGTGTAGTTGCCTTCGATCGCCATGAAACCAATCAGCAGCAGCAGTACCACCGGCGGCCCCAGGATGGTCAGGATCAGGTTCAGTCGTTCCCACATGGCGTGCATGAAGATGGCCACGATGAAGCCAGCCTTCAGCAGCATGAAGATGATGACCAGGGTCCAGCGCATGGCGCCCTGTACATCAAGGTAATCTACCATGTAGGAGAAAAAGCTGAGTACGAAAAGCAGTATCCAGATTTTGTAATAGATACCCAGTGGGTGTTGTTGTCCTTCAGCGGATGCCATTACCGTTGCCTCTTACAATAAGTAGAAAAATGCGAAGATGAATACCCAAACAAGGTCAACAAAGTGCCAGTAGAGACCGGCAATTTCGACGATCTCAAAACCTTTGTTGTCGTAGTAACCCCGCTTGACCCGGAATGCTACCCAGAGCAGGTAGATTACCCCGATCGATACGTGCATCCCGTGAAACCCGGTCACCATAAAAAACACCGATCCAAATTGCGGTGCCCCAAATGGATTGCCCCAGGGACGGACGCCCTCGTCGAAAATCAGTTTTGACCACTCAAACATTTGCATGCCAACAAAGGTGGCACCAAATGCGGCAGTGGCGCAGATCAGCCAGAATGTCTTGGCCTTGTCTTTCCGGTAACCGTAGTTAACCGCCATGGCCATGGTGCCCGAACTGGTAATGAGCACGAAAGTCATAATCGCGATCAAGATCAGTGGTATTGGGTCACCGCCAAATGACAGTGCGAAGATCTCGCTCTGGGGTGGCCAGGGCTCAGTGGTAGTAATACGCACATTGAGATAGCCCACCAGGAAGCAAGAGAAAATAAAAGTATCCGACACCAGGAAGATCCACATCATGATCTTGCCCCAGGGCACATGATAGGCCTGCTTGTCGGCACTCCAGTCGTCGACCAGGCCGGACATGCCGTCGTGGGCGACTACTTCATCTGCAGTTGTTGTACTCATCCATCTTTCCCATCAAAAATGTAATGCAAATTGTTTTAGGTATTTGAAAGCAATGCGAACAGCACCAGCCACACCAGCAACAGGAAGTGCCAGTAGACAGTGCAGAGTTCGACACTGAGTTTGATATCCTTGGCTTCACTACCAGAGAGCAAGCGAATACTGCTCTTGCTCCAGACCCACAAGCCACCCAACAAGTGGAGGGCGTGAAGACCAGTCATCAGGTAGTAGAAAGCGTTGGCTGGATTGCTTGTCATATACAAGCCTTCTGCTTGTAGATTCTGCCAAGTCACCAGCTGTCCAACGATAAACAAGATCGCGAACACACCAGCGCCAAACAACGCGGTATACAGGTTACGAGATTCGCCGCGGGTGACAATATTGCGCGCCCACTGAAACAGAATACTGCTGATTACCAACAGCCCGGTGTTAAACCATAGCTGAGCGGGTTCCGACAAAGGCTCCCAGTCAGGCAGTTCCATGCGAATGTAATAGCTCACGGTAAACAGTGAAAAGATTACCGTGGCAATAACCAGAAAGAACGAAAGCCCAACCCGCTCGGCTTCGGTGTCGAATGCGCCTTCCGGGCGCATCCCACCGATTACGCCCTTGCGTTCCCAGGGCTTGGTTGTAACTGTCTTAAACAGGCTCATACATCTGCCATTGACTGGTCGTTGTCAGGATCGAAGTGATCATCACTCGCCGTCGGTTCTTCACTCTCAGGGGTGTTCTGTGGAATAAAGTCCGCGTGAGCACCAGGCACACTGTAGTCATAAGCCCAGCGATAAACCGTGGGTAGGCTGTCGCCCCAGTTGCCATGTATAGGCGGATTGTCGGGAGTTTGCCATTCCAGAGAAGCGGCTCCCCAAGGATTTGGATCCGACTTCTTGCCCCACTTCAGGCTGCCAATGATGTTCACGAAGAACAGGATCTGGGAAATACCCACGATCAATGCAGCGATAGTGATCGTCGTATTCAGGTCCTGAGCCGAGGCCGGAATAAAGTCTGTATTGCCCAGCGCATAGTAACGACGTGGAACACCCAGGAAGCCCAGGTAGTGCATGGGCAGGTAGATCGCATAGGCACCGAGGAAAGTCAGCCAGAAGTGTACCTTGGCCAGAGTCTCGTTATACATCTTGCCGGTAGCCTTTGGATACCAGTGATAGATCGCTGCGTACAAAACCAGAATCGGAGACACGCCCATGACCATGTGGAAGTGGGCAACCACGAAATAGGTGTCTGAAAGAGGCAGATCGATAACCACGTTACCCAGGAACAGACCAGTCAGACCGCCGTGAATAAAGGTGAAGATAAAGCCAATGGCGAAGTACATCGGTACGTTCATACGGATGTCGCCTTCCCACAGGGTCAGTACCCAGTTGTACACCTTCAGTGCGGTCGGCACCGCGATGATCAGGGTGGTCGTGGCGAAGAAGAAACCAAAGTAGGGGTTCATGCCACTCACATACATGTGGTGTGCCCACACGATGAAGCTGAGACCACCGATAGCGATGATCGCCCACACCATCATGCGATAACCGAAGATATTCTTGCGTGCGTGCACACTCAGAACATCGGAAACGAGACCGAAGGCAGGCAGGGCAACGATATAAACTTCGGGATGGCCGAAGAACCAGAACAGATGCTGAAACAGGATCGGGCTACCGCCGTTATGATCGAGCGCTGTACCGGCTTCGATAACTGCCGGCATGAAGAAGCTGGTGCCGAGCAGGGTGTCGAACAGCATCATGATGGCGGCAACCAGCAGTGCGGGGAAGGCAAACAGACCCAGCACGGTAGCGACAAAGATGCCCCAGATTGATAGCGGCAGTCGCATCATGGTCATGCCACGGCAGCGATACTGAAGAATTGTTACTACGTAGTTCAGACCACCCATGGTGAAGGCCACGATGAACACGGCCAGGGAGACCAGCATCAGGATGATGCCCATGTCATGCCCCGGGGTTCCTGCCATGTTGGTCTGCGGTGGATACAGCGTCCAGCCAGCGCCGGTTGGCCCTCCGCCGACAAAGAAACTCGCCATCAGAATGATGACAGAGACCAGGAACACCCACACCGAGAGCATGTTCATGAACGGAAAGACCATGTCCCGGGCACCGCACATAAGGGGAACCAGATAGTTGCCGAATCCCCCGAGGAAGAGCGCCGTGAGGAAGTAG
>CAYTLI010000064.1:0-13401 GCA_964438455.1 uncultured Pseudohongiella sp. | reverse complement strand
GGCTTCCGCGATGACCAGTTACACGGTCAGGGAACCTATTTCTTCTCCAATGGCGATCGCTATGTTGGCCCCTGGATTCGCGGCGAACGCGACGGGCCCGGCATGTACTATGACGCCAATGGCAATAGTCAGCAGATGGAATTCCAGGGCGGACGCCGAGTCAGTTAAGACCGAAGTTTGTAGCCAGTCTGAAACATATAATAAACGACTGACAGACAGGCCAGCATGAAGGCCAGAATACTCACCAGCGAGATCACCACATTCACTTCCGAGATCTCATAGAAACTCCAGCGCAGCCCGCTCACCAGATACAAAACCGGATTAAACAGAGAAACCGACTGCCAGAATGGTGGCAACATGTCGGTAGAGTAGAAACTGCCTCCAAGAAACACCAATGGTGTGATAACCAGCATGGGCACTACCGACAACTTCTCGAAATTGTCTGCCCACAGCCCCAGAATAAAACCCAACAGGCTAAAGGACATGGCCGTTAGAACCACGAAGAGCATCATGATTATCGGGTGCGCGATGGTCAGGTCGATGAAGAACGATGCAGTAATGAGAATGATCAATCCAAGGAGAATGGACTTGGTCGCCGCGGCTCCCACATAACCCAGCACTACCTCGATCGTTGAAATTGGCGCCGACAGAACTTCATATACCGTGCCAACAAACTTTGGAAAATAGATGCCGAAGGATGCGTTGGAGATACTGTGGGTAAGCAAGTTAAGCATGATGAGCCCGGGCACGATGAACGCGCCATAGCTCACCCCTTCCACCTGTTGTATCCGTGAACCAATCGCCGCCCCGAACACGATGAAGTACAGGGACGTAGTTATCACCGGCGCCACGATGCTCTGCATCAGGGTCCTGCGGGTGCGAGCCATTTCAAATTTGTAGATAGCGAGCATGCCGTGGATATTCATCACAACTTCCTATGAGGACTCTTCCACCAGGTTTACGAAAATATCTTCCAGAGAACTCTGCGTCGTATTCAGATCACGAAAGCGGATCGAGGCGGCCTTGAGATCATCCAGCAATGCCGTGATGCCGGTGTGATTGGCCTGATTATCGAAGGTGTAGATTATCTGCGTTCCCTCTCTGGCCAGTTCCAGGCGATAACTGGCCAGGCTGTCGGGCAGAGTCTGCACCGGCTCGGCTAATTCCAGAACCAGTTGCTTCTTGCCGAGCTTCTGCATCAGGCTGGCCTTCTCATCCACCAACACCAGCTCGCCATTGTTGATTACGCCAACACGATCGGCGATCTCTTCGGCTTCTTCTATATAGTGGGTAGTAAGAATAATCGTCACCCCTTCGGACTTGAGCTGGCTGACGATGTTCCACATGTCTTTACGCAGCGAGACGTCAACGCCAGCAGTCGGTTCATCGAGGAACAAGATCTCGGGTTCGTGAGAGAGTGCCTTGGCAATCAGCACACGTCTTTTCATGCCACCCGACAGGGTGCGGATCATATTGTCTTTCTTGTCCCACAAGGAAAGTGCCTTGAGCACTTTCTCGATATGTTCAGGGTCGGGGGCCTTGCCGAACAGGCCGCGACTGAAGGAGACGGTGCTCCATACTGACTCGAATGAATCGGTGGTCAGCTCCTGGGGGACCAGGCCTATCATGGCCCGGGTCTTGCGAAAGTCGCGGATGATGTCATAACCGTCAACCAGCACCTTTCCAGATGTTGGTCTCACGATGCCACAGACGGTAGAGATGAGCGTGGTCTTGCCGGCGCCGTTCGGCCCCAGCAATGCGAGGATTTCTCCCTTCTCTATCTCAAGATTGATATTTTTCAGTGCCTCAAAACCACCGGCGTAGGTTTTATTGAGGTTTTGTACAGACAGCACTGCTGTTTTGTTTGCATTCATGGGCGCAGCATTATGAGGCCGTGGTCAGGCAATTACAATTTTTGCTCGGCAAGCTTGCCATAAACGAAGCGTCGCGTAATTGTTTATACTTGGTCCAGGTCATTCAGTGTCCTCTGCAGTCGCAATTCACAATAATTTGCACAAAAATTTTAAAAGGCAAGCCATGAAACTATCAGCCTCCATTAAACTTCCGCGCTCCATATTGCTCTCTGTATCTGTTTTATTCTGCGTTCAAAGCCAGACCGGTCTTGCAGCCGAAGCGGTGGAGCCAAATCTGGACGGATCGGAACAGGAGCTGGTGCAATGGCTGGATTCCCGCGAAGCCGAGATGGTGCAACTGCTTGAGCGCCTGACCAACATCAATTCCGGCAGCCTGAACAAGGCCGGCGTGGATACCATGGCTGCTATCTTTGCCGAAGAACTGCAGACGCTGGGCTTCGCCACCAGCACCCTGCCGGGCGATCGCATCGAAATGCCCAGTTGTCCCGGTAGTGACTACAGCATCGATGTGGCAGATCACTTGCTCGCCCGCCGCAGCGGAACTGGCGCGCCACTAATGCTGATGGGACATCTCGATACGGTATTCCCAACTACCAGCCCGTTCCAGAGCTTTCGCCAGCAGGGAGACACGCTCTACGGTCCCGGCGTCGCCGACATGAAGGGCGGGCTGGTGGTGATGTTGTATGCGCTGAAAGCACTCGCCGCCTCCGGCGACCTGGATGACATGTCACTGACGGTCTTGCTCAACAGTGATGAAGAAGTTGGCTCGCTGTCTTCACGTAAATACCTGGAAGAACAGGCTGTGCTGCACGACTATGGACTGGTCTACGAATCATCGGGCAGAAACAACCTGGTTCGTACCCGCAAGGGCCTGGGTCAGGCTCGATTCGTGGTTCATGGCAGAGCTTCACATGCAGGTGGTGCCCACGAGCAGGGTCGCTCGGCGATCAAGGAGCTCGCCTACAAGATTGTCGAGATTGAAAACATGACCAATTACGAATCCGGAGTCACCGTTAATGTCGGCGTTGTCTCTGGCGGTGAAGCAAGAAACACCATCGCGCCTTGCGCGGAAGGATTTGTGGATCTGCGCTACCCGGAGCCCGAGCAGGGAGACGGAGCGGTACAACAATTTGAAAGCATCTTTGGACAGGTTTACAGCTACCCGGTCGATAGTGGCGAGATCACCACTGACAGCTGGGTGAACCTGCACCGCCCACCGAAGATTCCCAGCGCGGAATCTGACTATTTGCTGGAAAAGACGCGGGCTATTGGCAGGTTGCTGGGCCAGGAGATGGGAGTAACAGATTCCGGCGGCGGAACTGATGGTTCGCTCACCCAGGCTGCCGGCTTGCCAACTCTCGACTCTCTGGGCATTGCCGGCAGCGGCGCTCATTCCAACCGGGAAGAAGCGCGCCTCAGTTCCCTGGTTGAGAAAGCCCAACTAAGCGCGGTACTTATTCGTAGACTGAGTCGGGAATAAATGATTTCATGCTGAACTCGTCCCCTCTGCTGACTAAGAATAACAAGGAAATGCAGTTTGACGGATTCCAGCATCAACAGCACTGGCAATGCCTCTGCTGATCAAAGCAAGATAGCTGAAGCCTACAAGAGTCCCTATTACCGATACCTGGTACTGGGCATCCTGACCACAGTCTATGTGTCCAATTTTGTTGACCGCCAGGTCATCAATGTACTGGCGCAGCCGATCATCGCTGATCTTGATATTTCCGACGGCCAGTTCGGTATGCTGTCGGGACTCGCCTTTGCCTGCATCTACACAACTCTAGGCATACCCATCGCTCGCTGGGCGGATATTGGCAATCGCCGCAACATCGTTGCGCTCTCGGTTGGCATCTGGAGTATCATGACTGCGCTGTGTGGTGCCGCGCAAAACTTTGGTCAATTGTTCCTCGCGCGCTTCGGAGTTGGCGTCGGTGAAGCTGGCGGCTCTCCCCCTTCCCACTCAATCGTCTCCGATATTTTTCCCACTGAACAGAGAGCGACGGCTCTGTCCATCTATTCGCTCGGCGTCTATGGCGGCATTTTGGTCGGTACGGTTGGCGGCGCGTACCTGGTGCAGTATTTCGACTGGCGAACTGCCTTCGTGGTGGTTGGACTACCGGGTCTGTTCCTTGCCCTGATCGTACGCTTGGTGATCAAGGAGCCGCCCCGAGGAATGGCAGAGGCACGCAAGGATGTTGCACCGCCCGGATTCTTCCAGGTCATGGGCTTCCTGTGGGAACGGAAATCTTTTCGACATCTTTCCTTTGCCTGCGCGCTACATGCGTTTGTCACTTATGGCATGGGAAATTTCATGCCGCTGTTCCTGGGACGCGTTCACGGCATGCCGATCCTGGAAGTGGGCTGGTACTACGGTATGATCGCGGGCATCGGCGGTCTCACCGGCACGCTGTTCGGAGGCTGGGCTTCCGATCGCATGAATCGCAAGACCGGCGACAAGACCTGGTATGTGTGGATTCCCTTTATATCCACGGTGCTGGCGATTCCCCTGGCATTGAATACTTTCCTGATCATGCCCGATGGCTATCTGGCTGCTTACTCCTATTTGCTGCCGGTATTCTGTGGCGGCTGGTACTTGGCGCCATGCATCGCGTCCACGCACTTCCTCGTCGGCATTCGTATGCGCGCAATGGGCTCGGCAATTCTGCTCTTTATGTTGAATTTAATTGGCCTGGGTCTCGGCCCGATGCTCACCGGGTTTACCAGCGATTTCCTGACTCCGCAATTTGGCGATGATGCTCTGCGCTATGCCATGTCGATCACGGTGATGGTCAATGTGTGGTGCGCGATTCACTACTACTTGGCAGCGAAAACGATTGCCAGAGATTTCGACAGGGCGCCTGCCTGATTACGGGTGAATAGACTACAACGCGTCCAGGGCCTGGCTGATTTTTTGTACGCCAATGACCTCCAGACCTTCAATCGGAGTTTTCGGCTTGTTAGCCTTCGGCACGATGGCACGGGTGAAGCCGTGTTTCGCTGCTTCCCTCAAGCGTTCCTGGCCGCCGGGCACCGGCCGGATCTCACCGGCAAGGCCTACCTCACCGAATGCCACGGTGTTCTGATCGATGGGCTTGTCCTTGAAGCTGGAGACGATGGCAAGCAACAAGGCGAGGTCGGCACTGGTCTCGCTTACCTTCACGCCGCCTACGACATTTACAAATACGTCCTGGTCGGCCATATAGAGCCCGCCGTGCCGATGCAGCACAGCGAGTAGCATGGCCATACGATTCTGCTCGAGTCCGACAGCAACGCGTCTGGGATTACCAAGCGGACTGGCATCCACCAAAGCCTGAATCTCTACCAATAGCGGACGCGTGCCTTCCCACAACACCATCACCAGGGAACCCGGGCTGTCTTCCTCCGATCGGGCGAGGAAAATTGCCGAAGGATTCTTCACTTCCTTCATGCCCTGCTCGGTCATGGCGAAGACACCGAGCTCGTTCACCGCACCGAAACGATTCTTCTGGCTGCGCAAGATCCGGTATTTGTTCTCGCTACCCCCCTCGAGCATGATGAAACAGTCGATCATGTGTTCCAGCACCTTCGGACCGGCGAGATTTCCTTCCTTGGTCACATGGCCTACGAGAAACAGGACGGTGTTGGTTTGCTTGGCATACTGAATCAGGTAGGCGGCACACTCACGGACCTGGGAAACGCTACCCGGCGCGGAAGGCACTTCACTGCTGTGCATGACCTGAATGGAATCCACTACCAACAAGTCAGGATTGGTTTCCTGTGCAGCCTGGCAGATCTGTTCCACATTGGTTTCCGCCAGCATATTCAGTTTGTCCCGGGGCAGATCCAGTCGCTGGGCACGCATACCCACCTGCTGCAGGGATTCTTCACCGGTTACATATAAGGCCTGCTTGCCGGAGTTCGCCAGCATGCACATCACCTGTAGCAGCAAGGTGCTCTTGCCGGCACCGGGATTGCCGCCAATAAGAACCACAGATCCGGGAACCAGCCCGCCACCGAGCACCCTGTCCAGTTCAGCGATGGAGCTGGAAAACCTGGGCAGGGACTGCAGATCGATATCGGCAAGGGGCTGCACATTGGATTGTGCACCGGCATAACCTTTCTTGCGGAAATCCACTTTTGTTACCGGTGAATCAGAACTGCCGCCGAGGTTAATCTGGGAAAGGGTATTCCAGGCTTTACAGGCTGAGCACTGACCCTGCCATTGGCCGTGTTCGGCCCCGCAGTCGGTGCAGACAAATGCTGTTTTGGTTTTCGCCATGCTTAATTTTTAGTCCTTGTGGATGGCTAGCGCAACTATTGGCTAGTGGCTCATCTTGAATTCGGCACGATGTATGATTGGGCGGTGGCTAGTAGTGTGACGACAAGCCGTGCGAGGCAGGGATGCCGAGCCCGAGCCTACAGGGACGTACTCGTGGCGTGCTTGGAGTCACATTACTAGGCAACGCCCATTCGATACATCAGCATCAATTTAATTCCTACTGACACAATCTATTCGTCCAGGTACGAATACTTCACCCTTGGAGTGACCTTGCAGAACAGTTCGTAAGAAATGCTGCCCGTGCTCTTGGCCACCTCGTCTGCACACAGGTTCTCGCCCCACAGCTCCACTTCATCGTCGATACTGACACCTTCGATGTCGGTGAGATCGATGGTAATCATGTCCATTGAGACACGGCCAATCAGGCGCGTGCGCACCGGCCCCGCGGCTGTCTTGATTACTACCGGTGTGCCATTCGCGGCACTGCGAGGATAACCATCCCCGTATCCGATAGACACGGTCCCGACCCGGGTGTCCCGATCACATATATAAGTCGCACCATAACCGATGCTGTCGCCCGGTTTCAGATCGTGAATAGCAATTAATCGTGAGCAAAGCGTCATCACCGCCTGCAGACCCAGCTCCTCTCCGGTTTCATGGGCCATGGGCGAGCAGCCGTACAACATTACCCCGGGTCGCACGATGTCCAGGTGACTTTCGGGCCAGTGCAGGATACCCGCGGAAGCGGCAAGGCTGAGCGGAATTTCTCCATGCACCACAGGCACCAGTTCACTGCGTAAGGACTGCAGGTCAGCCAGCTGTCGTTTGGTGAAGTCGCTAAATTTACTGTTATCCGGATCATCCGCACAGGCGAAATGGGACATGAGCACGAGCTGCGTGTCCGGATAAGTGTGCAAACGCTGGTAAACAAGTCGGACCTGTTCCAGTGACAGCCCGAGCCTGTTCATCCCGGTATTGTACTTCACCCAGAACTTGCGATGCTCGCCCAGAATCTCCTTGCTGAACACCTCGCCGATGATTTCAGCCTGGTATTCGCTATGTACGACTGGCTCGATTCGGTTACACAGGCACTCTTGCAATTCTTCGGCGGTAACAAAGCCATTGAGCAGAAGTATGGGAAGCTCGTCATTGAGTTTGCGCAGTGCCAATGCTTCATCGACAGTAGCGACACCGAACCCTGCAATCACAGTATGGGAATCGGCAAGCGCAGCGGCTGCCTCTGCCATGCCATGACCGTAGGCATTGGCCTTGATGATCGGGAATATTTTTGAAGCGGGACAGAGTGAACGGACGCGGGTCAGGTTTTTGCGTAATGCCCCAAGATCGATACTGGCCCATGCGCGGCGGCTAACAGTTGTCATGGGGCTTCCTGCTGTATCTCTACCGGTTTATCAGTTCAGGCCGTGAGTATAACTGTCGTCATATCTTGGCTGGGCAAAGTTTTCGAAGCGCGTGTACTGGCCCAGGAAACTGAGGCGTACAGTGCCGATTGGACCGTTTCTTTGCTTGCCGATGATTACCTCGGCAATGCCCTTGTCCGGGGTATCCTCGTTGTAGACCTCATCACGATAAATGAAAGTGATGACATCGGCGTCCTGTTCGATCGCACCCGACTCCCTCAGGTCAGACATAACCGGTCGCTTGTTAGGCCGCTGTTCGAGCCCACGATTGAGCTGCGACAGGGCAACCACCGGGCATTCGAATTCCCGTGCCAGCAGCTTGAGCGATCGGGATATTTCAGATATCTCGTTGACGCGACTCTCGGTAGTGCCCTTCAACTGCATCAATTGCAGGTAGTCCACCACAATCATGCCCAGGGAGCCGTGCTCGCGAATAATGCGTCGTGCCCTGGCCCGCATTTCCATCGGGCTGACTCCGGCACTGTCATCGATATACAGAGGCCGGTCTTTCAATTTGGCCACCGCTTCGTTGAAGCCGGGCCAGTCTTCGTCGCTGAGCTGGCCGGTGCGCAACTTCGTCTGGTCGATGCGACCGATCGAAGACAGCATTCTGAAGATCAGGCTCTCGGCCGGCATCTCCAGGCTGAATACCAGTACTGGCTTGTCGTTGTTGAGCACTGCATGCTCAACCAGGTTCATGGCAAAGGCAGTCTTGCCCATGGATGGTCTGCCGGCAACGATGATCAGGTCTGATTTCTGCCAACCAGACGTCTTCTCGTCCAGATCCTTGTAGCCACTGGCCAGACCTGTGAGCCCACCGTCGGATCCGGCCAGTTCATCGATACGATCCACTGCCTGGGTGAGCAGTGGATTAATGAACACCGGACCCTGATCCTGGGGTCGCTCATCAGCGATATTGAAGACGCGCTGCTCGGCCTCATCCAGAATCTCGGCAGCCTTCTTGCCGCCAGTGTTATAGCCCGAGTCGGCGATACCATTGGCGACGCTGATCAACCTGCGCAGGATCGCGCGCTCGCGAATGATGTCGGCATAGGCCGCAATGTTTGCTGTGCCACGGGCGTTTCCCGCCAATTCGCTGAGATAGTCAATGCCGCCCGCGTTCTCCAGCTCACCGAGACTATTGAGCGCTTCAACCAGGGTCACTACATCGATCGGGCTGTTTGCCTCGCTCTGTTGCAACATCACCCGGTAAATGAGCTGGTGCTCCGCCCGGTAAAAATCCCCGGCAAGCAGAACATCGGCAATGTTGTCCCACTCGCTGTTGTCCAGCATCAGGCCACCGAGCACGGCCTGCTCGGCCTCGACCGAATGCGGCGGTACCTTCAATGTAGAAAGATTGCTGGTGTCAGCCATGGGTGGTTGGCCACTGGTTTCGAAAGACTCGGACATGAACTCTGGGGCGCCCTCAAATGAATAATTGGGCCCTGGCTACGGACACAAAAAAGCACCATCCGAGTGTACAGAATGGTGCTTCATTGTTAAAGCTGGCCGCAGGTCGGCACAGCGTTGAAAACTGTACTAGCTCTCGGTTTGGTCCTGATCAGCGTCATCAGCTTCTGCTGATTCCTCGACCGCAGCTTCCTC
Source organism: uncultured Pseudohongiella sp. (assembly GCA_964438455.1). Lineage (GTDB taxonomy): Bacteria > Pseudomonadota > Gammaproteobacteria > Pseudomonadales > Pseudohongiellaceae > UBA9145. The sequence goes on along the minus strand of CAYTLI010000064.1, from coordinate 4,240 downwards.
GGCTTCCGCCTCGTCCAGCTCTGCGATGATGCTGCCATCGTCAGTAACGTCAACTGCAGACTGCAGACCTGTCACCGCCACTGTGATATCAGCGGTCACGTCATAGCCCAGGTCAAGGGTCAGTTCGTATTCGCCCAGGTCACGGATTACACCGTGAGGCATCAATACTTCACTCTTCTGCACATCGCTGCCTTCCTGCGCATTCAACGCCTCGGCAATATCACGAGTACCCACGGAACCGAACAGCTTGCCCTCGTCGCTGGCATTCACTTCCAGGGTGAGTCTGGCACCATTGACCTTCTCCGCACGTCCCTGAGCCACTGCCACTTTCTCATTATGTGCAGCCATCAGTTCAGCCTTGCGCGATTCGAACTCGGCCAGGTTTGCCTTGGTAGCTGGAATGGCTTTGCCCTTGGGGAACAGGAAATTGCGAGCGAAACCTGATTTCACACTGGCTGTTTCGCCAATCTCTCCGAGATTGCCAATTTTTTCCAGCAAGATTACGTCCATCTTAAATACCTCGTTTAAATTCTTTACACGCTGCTTTGCAGTCGTGATCGAAAATCGTACCAACTGTCTACTAATGCCAGTAGCACCAGAAACTGCACCATGTAGGGCAACATCAACACCAGGTAAAATGTCACCAACCACATACCGGGTATCTTCTTCAGTGCTACAACACCGTGCACCAGGGCAATACCCGAAATGACCAACGGCAGCACCAGGTACAGTACCCAGCCTGAGGGAATAAATTCCCCGAAACTCATCAGCAGCATGACTGCCACCAGGGGCAGCGCTACTTTCTGCTCTATGCGCAGGCTGTGGAACTCCTGTTGGAATCCTCCCGGGTTGTACAGGCTTGCCTGCATCCAGCGCGCCAGCATTAACAACATTATCGAGAGAAACATATAGACAGCGCCCATGACGCTGAGCATCACATTCCTCACCTGCTCCAGCTCAATACCCTGCTGGTTGTTGTTCTGCAGGTAAACTTCGACCTGGCCAAGCAAAACATCCAGCACTTCTGGCCGCAGTCGAAAATAGAACTCGACCATCAGGCCAACGGCTATCGCCGCTAATAAAACAAACTCCCAGGATTCCGTTTCCCTCAGCAATGCTGCCAGACAAGTCAGGCCAACCAGCATCATCAGCGGGACCACATCCCCTGCAACTGCCCAGGCGGCAACAGGTAAGACTGCCCAGGCAAATATAATGGCTCCTTCCTTGAAACCCTTCCGTAGTGTTACCAAACCCACTACAACCGGGTTCAGCAAATTCACCAGCGGGATCAGGCCCAGCAGCAACGCTGCTATGGTGGCCTGCCTGCGCCCGGTCATCACATAGTCAGCAAGACCGCGCATTGAAAGCCCCCTTAAACCTGGTGGCTATCCGTATAAGGAATTAGCGCAATATATCGTGCTCTCTTGATCGCAGTCGCCAACTGGCGCTGATAGCGTGCCTTGGTGCCGGTGATCCGGCTGGGCACAATCTTGCCAGTCTCTGAGACATAGGCCTTGAGCGTCTCAATATCTTTATAGTCAATTTCTTTGGTGCCTTCTGCAGTGAATTTGCAGAACTTACGTCGACGAAAATAACGAGCCATGATTCAATCCTGTATTAACTATTGCTGATTACTCAGCCTTGTCAGCGTCTTCATCTGCATTGCTGTCTGCAGCAGCTTCTTCCTGCTCTGCTGATACATCTTCCGCGGCAGCCGATTGTTCCGCTGCCGGCTCTTCTGCGCTCAGCTCCACATCATCAGTGGCCTCGGCCGCAGCTGCTGCAGCCGCAGAAGCTTCCTCTTCCTTGCGCTTCTGCTCGGCCCGCGCCTTGCGTTCCTTACTCTCACGCTCCTGCTTGAGGATCAGAGACTCTTCAGTAACCGCATCCTTACGCTTGATCACCAGGTTGCGCAGTACCGCGTCGTTGTAACGGAACAGGGTAGACAGTTCTTCCAGGGTTTCACCGCCGCACTCGATGTTCATCAGTACATAGTGCGCCTTGTGGATCTTGTTGATTGGATAGGCGAGTTGACGACGACCCCAATCTTCCGTGCGATGTACGCGACCACCGCTATCGGCCATCAATTGGGAATAACGTTCAATCATGCCGGGCACCTGTTCGGACTGATCCGGGTGCACCAGAAATACCACTTCGTAGTGTCTCATAGAGACTCCTCTTGGTTATGGTCTCCCAACAAACACTAGCGCGCGTGGTGAGACAAGGAGTTATGTAGGGCTCGGCCGGGGCCGGGCCAAATAAAAAGAGCGGGGATTCTAGTGAATCTGGGGCCTACATGCAAGTTTGGCGGGTGATGGCAGCCGGAGGCGGGCGGCCAGCACGCCTGCTTGTACCAGGTGACTTTGCAGTGGCACAGATTCCAGATTTCCGGGCTACTTGAATCACTGCCAATTGTAAGAGTATTCCCGCAAGTTGCAGCAGTATTCGTACATAAAAATTAATTAGTTGAACGCGCTGGTAGCAATTCACTTTGCAGGTGGCAGAATGCAGTGATGACCGAGCCGCAACTCAATCCTGCAGTCATCAACAAGCTACTTGTCGACTCCGTATTCAGGAAGATGCCGGGGCTGATTGTTCTCGATGTGGTAGCGGCATGTCTGTTGCTGTCGTTCGCGATGTTTGTCGCACAGAACTACCAGGCTCAAGCCTATACCTGGTTCGGTTTTGCCATCGGCATGAGCGTTCTTCGCGGTTTCTTCACAATCCACCTGCAACAATTTTCTGACTCCTACCGCTACGTTAAACGAATTCAGTTATTCGTCGTCGTGAGTTGCTTCATCTCGGGGATGATCTGGGGCACCTCCTGGCTCATTCATCCCGGGCTGGTGGAATTCGAAGCACCCCGGGGCGCGCTCCTGACCCTGCCCTTTCTCTACATTGCCAGTGCGATCGTGTTCCTGGCGCCGGTGCGCCCCGCTTACTTCGCCCTGGCACTGACCACAGCGTGCCTGCAGATTGTTCACCTCCTTTATATAGGAGAAGCTCGCAACTTGCAGTATGCCGGTGGCTACGCACTGCTCACCTTTGTCGCTTCATTGCTGGCGCTGAATATCTACCGGGACAAACTGCAAGCCATCAAGTCTGAGATGCTGGTGCGTCAGCTGCGTGAAGACTTGCTAGAGGATGAAGAGAAGCTCAAGGCCAAAGAGTCTGAGCTGCTGGAACGCATCGCCAGGGAGCAGGAACTAATAGAAGAGAAGCAACGCTCCGATCACAAACTGGAAGAAGCCACACAAGAGAAATTATTGCTGCTGGATGCCATCGATGAGGGTGTTCTCGGTATCAGCCGGACCGGCAAGGTTAATTTTATCAACCCGGCGGCACTCAACCTGCTCGACTTCACCGAGGCAGAAGTCTTGAACCGTGATGCGGTGACCGTGCTCTGCCCCAGCACAACCCTCACGGGCAAGGAAGCAGAGACCCGCAAGGCATTAATAAAGAGCATCGAAGATGGAACGCCGTTGCAAGGTATGCAGGGTGTTTTTGCCGGTGCCAGCAACGCCCTGCTACCGGTCAGCTTTTCCTGTCGGCCGGTGAAGAAGGAGAACGCACACTTTGGTATCGTGCTGAGCTTTGCCGATCAGTCAAAACAAAAAGATATCGAAGCAAAACTGGTAGCGTCGCAGAAGATGGAAGCCATGGGTCGAATTACCGGCGGCGTGGCACACGATTTCAACAACCTGCTCACCGTAATCATCGGTAATCTGCAGTTTCTCAAGCGACGCTATTTCAAGGATGACCCCGGAAATGGAGCGGCGCTTGTCGACAAGGTCATGTCTGCGGCGAAGAGTGGTGCAGAACTGAATAGTCGCCTGCTGAGTTATTCCCGCGAGCAGTCTCTGCAGAATGAAGTCACCGATATCAAGCAACTGCTGCAAGAGATGGGCAATTTCCTCAATCGCATTCTCGGCGAAGAAATCAGTATTCAGTTTGAATTTGGCGAGGATCCAGCGGTTGTCTCCGTCGATCGCCACCAGTTTGAAAATGTGGCAATGAACCTGTGCCTGAATGCGCGTGACGCCATGCCTGAAGGCGGTGTGGTAACCATCGGCACGCGCAGCATTCGGCTCGAAGAGAGTCCGGTTGTTGCAACCAACAATAACGGTGAGCCAAACAATGGCAAGGAAAATGGTGATTACGTAGAGATTACCTTTGCCGATACGGGAACCGGTGTACCTCTAGATATCCAGCAGAAAATCTTCGACCCCTTCTTCACTAC
>CAYTLI010000063.1:0-13797 GCA_964438455.1 uncultured Pseudohongiella sp. | reverse complement strand
ATCCCGATGCCGATAATGATCATGGTAGTCGGAATGGCAGCGCTGTCCACGGTGGTGTGTGGCAGGCCGGTATAGAACTGGAACTCCAGCACCAGCAGCAAGCCACCGGCGATGACCAGCCATGGGAACACCATGGCCGCTACCGAACGGAAACAAAAATACAGGATGCCGATCATGACGACGATCATGATAGGAATCAGCAACGCAGTATCTTCTGCCGACAGTGTCTCGAAGCGTTCGTTAATGAGCGGATAACCGGAAAGATGGAGCCGGTAGTCAGACGACTGCAGGTTCTCTTCTGCTATGAACGCGTACAGGTCCTGAGTTAGTGCGACCTTAAGCTCCGATGTATCGGCCCGGTACTCTACCCGTGCAACGATTCGCGTGTGCCGAAAGTCTTCGGTAATCAAAGTGCCGATGGCCAGCTCTTCCTCGCGCAATGTATCCCGAATTACCTCAAGCTGTTCCTCGTCGCCGGCCTGCTCTTCGATATCCTCCAGCAGATACTCCGTGCGCAGGCTGAACTCATCTCCTTGAATATATTGATAAGTGCTCAGGGAACGAAGCTGGGTTACATAGGGATGAAATTCCAGGAAATCCGAAAGCCTGACTATTGCATTGAGAGCAGCAGGCGAAAATATGTCCTCCGACTCACCGGTCGCTTCGACACTGACGATCAGGTATTCGTTATCGCCAAAGTTGTCGTACAGGCTTTCATATTCGAGCAGGGTTGGATCACCAGGGATGAAGTAGCGCTGGGTACTATTGTCAAAAGGGATAGTCCCACCGGTGAGAAGTGCCATGAGGATAATGACTGCAGTGCCAGCGACGATGGGAATTCGCTGCGCGACCACGAAATTGGCCCAGGCGCCGATAAAAGCTGCCATCCTGAGATTCCTGTATCTCTCTGGAACCTCTCAGTCCCATGCGTTCTGGTTCTTGTTGTTTCTTCTTGGTCTTAGCACTAGCCAGCGATCAGGGATTCGAGCGTCGAATGGAGCGGTTGTAAGGGAGCGGAATGGCGTGAAAACCCTGCATTTCACCAACTTCGTGATACAAGTGTAATTGGTGATATCAACTACGTAAAGATAACGCTATGAACAAGATTTCGTGATTCTGAAAAGGCAAAAAACCTTTATATTAGAATTTCTTATGAAGATTTCTTAATGTCAGTCGATACACTGCTTGTGCGATCTTTGACCCCCGGATTGAGGGAATAATAAGTATCAGGGAGCAGTAGAGGGCCATGGCTAAGGACATCAAGGCAGGGAAATTTCCGTTCAATCTGGATTTGAGCAGCCTGGATACAGGCAGCATTACCAACATCCTCAATGACATCGAGCAGCATCTTCCGCTGATGGAAAATGAGGGTGATCTGAGCCAGTTACTGCGCGTACGCGCATTCTTCGAAGACGAGCTGAAAGTCGCCCATCGTCTTCATTAGCGTTAGCTAAGCAAAAAATCCCCATCGTCGACCGCGGCGGGCCTGCGGCTGGCCGAATCCGGTGTACTCGGCATGTTGCTTGGTTTATGCTGCAAAGCCCTGCGCCCCTGGCACAGGTGCTTGAGTAAACTATCCCCAATTAAAGAACACTATAAGAAGGTTGATGTATGAAATCTTTTCTTACCCTGATTACATTTTGTTTGATCGGCTCAGTGGCCTATGCCGACCTGGATACGGCGGCACTGGAGAGAGCCATGGCCAACCCCGATCGTCCTGCTGCTGATAAAGAGCGGGACGCCAGTCGCCAGGCGCCAGCGGTACTCGACTTCCTCGGTCTGGAAGCGGGCATGACAGTGCTGGACATCAATGCCTCTACTGGCTGGTACACAGAGGTCCTGTCCTACGCCGTTGGCCCCAATGGTCGCGTATACATGCAGAACCGCCCCGGCAGTAACGCCGAAGAAGCGGCCAATGCGCGCGCTGCTCGCCTGAGCAATGTGCAACAGGTTGGCGCGATCACCGATCCACCTGCGGGCAGCGTAGACTTTGCCATTACCGCGCTTAACTTTCATGACTTCCATAATTCCAATCCGGAGGTCGCCCAGAACATCTTGCGCGGTGCCGTAGCATCACTGAAGCCCGGCGGTATTCTCGGCATTATCGATCACGAAGGAACTTCTGGTGCTGACAATCAGTCACTGCACCGCATCGCCTTCGACGAAGTGGTTAAGGCTGTATTGCAGAACGGCAATCTGGCATTGGTAGGTGCGAGTGACGTGCTCGACAATCCAGCCGACGACCATACGGTTCCACCTTTCGACCCCAGCCTGGGTCGCAACACCGACCGTCTGGTGCTGAAGTTCGTCAAGATCTAGCTGGCACAGATCCCGAAAACGGACAAGACAGAAGGCCTGCGCGCTCCGGTGCGCAGGCTTTTTTTTGCCTGTGTTAGAATCCGCAGCCCACACGGCAACGTACTTGCCGACTCCCTGGTATAAATCCTCTCTGTGAAACCGACTTGAACGAACAGAACTCTTCCAATTCAGTGCACAAGTTTTTCTCGGTGTTTCAGTACAGCCGCCTGGCTATTGAAATCGTCTGGAGCACCAGCGCGGCACTTACCCTGGTGATGGCAGCCACTACGCTGGTTTCGGGTGTACTGCCCGCGGCCATTGCCTCAGTCGGCGGCCTGTTTGTTGACGCCGTCGCCAGTGCGATCCAGGAGACAGGCGAGCTGCAGGAGCAGGCACGAAGTGACGTGCTGTTCTATGTCTTGCTGGAAGCTGGCCTGGTCGTGATCATGACCGGCGCCCAGAAACTAAACTCGGTCTGTCAGTCGATCCTGCGTGTTCTACTCGGTAACAAGATCAATGTCATGATCCTGGAGAAGGCGCTTACCCTGGAACTGGCACACTTCGAAGACGCAGAGTATTACGACAAGCTGGTCAGGGCGCGAAGAGAAGCATCCAGTCGTCCGCTAAGCCTGGTGATCAAGACCTTCGACCTGATTCGTGACATCATTGCACTCATAACAATTGGTATCTGGTTGTTCCAGTTTTCTCCCTACGCGGTGCTGTTGCTTGGCCTGGCTGGCATCCCTGCATTTGTTGCCGAGGCAAAATTTTCCGGCGAAGCGTTCCGTATCCATCGCCGCCGCTCCGCAGAGCGTCGCATGCAGATCTACCTAGAGATGGTGCTGACCCGGGAAGACGGCGTGAAGGAAGTGAAGCTGCTACAGCTGGGCAAGTTATTCCTGCAGCGTTACGTAGATATCTTTCGCAACATATACAAGGAAGACAGGAACCTGGTGCTTCGTCGCGGTTTCTGGGGTTATATTCTCGGCTTGCTGGCCAGCGCGGCGTTCTATTTTGCCTATGGATGGGTTGGCTTTGCTGCCATTGCCGGCGCGATCACTATTGGTCAGATGACCATGTACATCGCCCAGTTCCGTCTCGGCCAGAATGCGGTGACCAATAGCCTCACCTCCATCAACGGCATGTATGAGGACAACCTCTACCTGTCCAATCTCAGCGAGTACCTGGAGCACAAAGTGCCGGAACAAACCGGTGACCAGACTGCGGGTCCGCATCCGGAAGACGGCATTCGTTTCGAAGATGTCACCTTCTACTACCCCGGCAGCAAGACGCCTGCCTTGCACGAGGTGAACCTGCACATCCGCCCGGGTGAGAGCCTGGCGATCGTCGGTGAAAACGGCAGCGGCAAGACCACCCTGATCAAGTTACTGACCCGGCTATACACGCCTTCGGAAGGCAGAATCATGCTGGAAGGGCTGGATCTGAAAGACTGGGATATCCATGCCTTGCGCAACAAGATCGGTGTCATCTTTCAGGATTTCGCCCGCTATCAATTGTTAGTCGGTGAAAATATCGGCATCGGTGATGTGGAAGACCTGAGCGAAGAGGAGCGTATCGAAGAGGCGGCGCGCAAGGGCATGGCCGACGAATTTGTCCGCGATCTGCCCCAGGCCTACGAAACGCAATTGGGCACCTGGTTCAAGGATGGCAAGGAGCTGTCCGGAGGACAATGGCAGAAGATTGCCTTGTCTCGCGCCTTCATGCGTAACAAGGCCGACATTCTAATTCTTGACGAACCCACCGCAGCGATAGACGCCCGTGCCGAGGCAGAGATCTTCGCGCATTTTCGCGATCTCACCGCGAACAAGATTTCCATCATTATTTCTCATCGCTTCTCTACCGTGCGCATGGCAGATCACATCATCGTACTGGAGAAAGCCGAGATCCAGGAGGAGGGTAGCCACCAGGAACTGCTGGACAATGATGGTCAGTACGCTACCTTGTTCAAGTTACAGGCGCAGGGGTACCAGTAACAGCTAAAATAAACTGCGCAAGCAGAGGCGGGAAACTCTGATCAGGATAACGTACGGGATAGCGAATGGATGGTAGCTTGACATATTTCCTCGTCGCGCTGACAGCTTGCCTGCTGGGAACGATTCCCTTCGGTCCCATCAATCTCACCGTGGTAAAGACCACTGTCGATTACAATGCCGCTCGCGGTGCCGAGGTGGCACTCGCTGCCTCCCTGGTCGAAATCCTCGAAGCACTGATTGCCATCTGGTTCGGCATGGTGATCAGCAATTTTCTCGAATCGAATGTCACCATCCGCCTTGCAATTGCCACAGCCTTCATAGTGCTGGCGCTGGTGATTTTCTCGCGTAAGCCGAAGAACGAGTTAAGTGAGACATCTGCAGAAGAAAGATCGTTCTTCGTCAGAGGTCTACTGGTGGCGGCACTTAATCCCCAGGCGATTCCATTCTGGATTTTCGCCCTTGCTGCCATCTCACAATACTTTGCCTTCGAATATAAAGGATTTTATCTGTTGGCATTTCTGGCTGGTGTTTTCACCGGCAAACTGATTGCACTGAATGGTTTCGTCATTGCCAGTGACTATCTAAAGACACATCTGCAACAAAGCAGCCTGCTGGTGAACCGAGTGATTGCAGTCGTATTGTTGTTTATCGGTGTCAGCCAGGCCTGGAATGCATTGCTCGCCTGAATCGCGGCGATTCAATATACATTGCGTTGCAAGTTGGCTACTCTAGCTTACACATCGTATCGACTCGCAATTCACGCATTCATGACTTCGAATTCAGACGAGACATCAGGGAAGGGCTCGACTGAGTATTCTCCCAACGACAGAAAAGTCGCACGCCAATTATTGCGTGCCCGTACCCGGCTGATCGTCTGTCTATGGACCCTACCGGTCTACGTCGTCGCGGTCTGGTTGTTGCTCAATAATCAGCGGGACATCGAGACCATCATGTATATCTACATGGCGCTCTGGGCTGGTTTTGCAGTTGATATGGCACGCCGCCTCTGTCCCAAATGTCACAAGCAATTCTTCGTGAAGAATATCCTCATGACCCTGCGCTCCCGCCGTTGTGTACACTGCGAGTTTGATGCAGAACAGGCGCAGGAAGGTCAATCAGGCAGCGGCAAGGATCAGGACAAAGACGAGGATAAGGATGAGACAGTCACGTTCTGACGCGCAGCAATCGAATCATCTCCAGGATTTTTGGTGGCTGCCCGGTGCGCAGGACACCATGACGAAAGATCTTTCCCGATAACCACAACACCGCCGCGATGCTGACTACCAGCAGCAGCGTGGTGCCAACCAGGTCTATCATCGGTGGATCGGCGGCGGCACGGTTCATCATCAGGTAAGGGGTGAATAGCGGTATCCACGACATCACCCTGACCAGGGTATTGTTGGGATCCATCACCACGAAGGCCATCATCGCAATTGGAATGATCTGGATGATGATCATCGGTGTCATCAGCGCCTGGGCTTCCTTCAACGTATTACAGAGGCTGCCAATGGCGAGGAAAACCCCTGAGTAAAGCGCGTAGCCGGCAAAATAATAGAACACGAACCAGGGAATCAGCTCGGAGCCAAGGATCACATCCAGCATCTGGCTGATCAGTTCGGTCTCGGTAGAGCTGTAGGCGCTGATAAACAAATAGAACGACAGCAACCAGACTGCAATGGTGGTCAGGCCGGCCATGCCGATACCGATCAGCTTACCCATCATCAACTCATCGGCGGTGACAGAGGCCAACAGGACCTCGATGATGCGGTTGGATTTTTCTTCCACCGTATTGCTGAGCAGGTACTGCACATTCTGCATCAGCGAGATAAACATCAGGTAAACAAAACCAATGGGCGCGAACTGGCGAAAGGTATCCGCCATGCTCACTGCTTCCTCTCCCGCCTGTGCAGTCGGGTCGAGCTGACTCACCGGTAAGCGTGTTCTTTGTACATTGCGCACCAGGGAAGTGTTGACACCGAGGTCTACATATTCCCGTTCCCGTATCTCGGCGTTAATACTTCGGGCTATGGCATCGGGCAAGCGTGTGTCGGTGAGGTTGCTGGCCCAGTATTGAATGCCGCGTCGTGGGTCCTGAGCTTGTGGCATAGTGCCAGGTCGCACGATATCTGCATCGACGTCTTCGGGAATCAGGATCAGAGCGAACAGGCTGCCGCTGTTGTCACCTGCAGAAACCTCCCGGCTACCGCTGAGGTATGGTCGCAGAGTATTGACGATCTCTTCAACGCTGCCGTCCGCATTCACTTCAGCCGGCAGGTCGGCAGCAATGAACTGGGGTTCCGGTGCTTCGAAATCCGGTCGTTCCTGTTCCAGGTAGGGGCTGGCCATGGCCAGGGCATAATTCAGGCCGCCGCTGTCCAGCCATTGGTCCAGTGCCGCCACCTCGTCGGCATCCACATCATCGACAAACTGGCTGGCCGCGTTGCCGGCATTGGCCACCGTAGTTTCCAGGTCAGACTCCAGCCGGTGTTCGAGCAGGTAATCGACAAACTCTTGCAGAATTTGCCGCTGATGTTCCCGCTCGATCGCCACGGCTACCGCCTCTTCATACTGGCCGGACTGATCGATGAGGATGTAATAACGCGTCGGTGTCGCGTTCGACAATATAGTCTGCAGGAAGAACATGCCGATTATTATCACCGGGATGATCAGGACGGTGATCCAGAATCCCTTGGTGCGCACATTCTCCATGTATTCGCGCAGGGCGATGAGCCTGATCACATTCATCGTGACACATGCTCCTTGGCTTCATCGCCAACCAGATGTACAAATACATCGTGCAGGGAAGGCTCGACAAACTCGAATCGGTTCAGGCTGATATGTTTGTCGAAACAGTGGCGCAGAATCTCCTGGGGATTCAGGTTCTCTGATATTTCCACCTGCCATTGTGATGAATCATTGTCGCCTGCTACCAATTGAACTGCCGACACGCCATCGAGCGTGGCGATAGAATCGGTAGCGTCTGCAGTCTCCAGTAATACCCGGCGCGGAATGCAGGCGCGCGCTTCGCCGAGCGTGCCATCGAAGATTTTCTTGCCGCGGGTTATCAGCAGAATATGATCGCAGAGTCTTTCTGCGTGCTGCATGACGTGAGTGGAAAACACCACGGTCTGTCCGTTGCTTGCCAGCTCACGAATAAGTTCTTCCAGCACCGATTGGTTAACCGGATCCAGGCCCGAAAAAGGTTCGTCCAGAATTACCAGTTCCGGGTTGTGAGCAACAGCAGCAAGCACCTGGACCTTCTGGCCCATACCCTTTGACAACGATTCCACTTTGTTCTCGGCGAAATCTTTCAGGCCGTATTTCTGCAGCAGCTCGAATGCACGCTCCTTAGCTGCCGACTTGTCCATGCCCTTCAGCATGGCGAAATACTGGATGATGGCCCACACCTTCATCTTCTTGTAGAGGCCTTTTTCTTCCGGCAGGTAGCCAATGCGATCGCGCACATCCAGTGCAGATTGTTTACCCAGGATTGAGATCTCCCCCGAGTCAGGCTTGATGATGTCCAGGATCATCCTGATGGTGGTGGTCTTGCCTGCTCCATTGGGGCCGAGAAAACCATAGATGGCTCCTTTGGGGATCGACAGGCTGATGTCGTCCACGGCGCAAAAGTTGCCATAGGTCTTTCTGACCCGGGAGAGGCTGAGAACTTGCTGATCCATGATCACAGTTTACGGGGACGGATTTGTTTTTACCACGCAGTTTGTGTGTGCTGAAGCCAGCCCTGCATTAAAACATTGTCTTTGAAGCGGGTGTTTCATCGCTGGAATCTCTATAGACTTAACGCACAGTTATTCAAGAGCAGCTTCCATGAATCTCACTCAAAGTGGCAATCTGGTTCACATCTTCGTCGGCATATTTTTTTCCGCGATCGCTGGGTCATTGTGGGCGCAGGGCAACCAGGGGCAAAGTGAAGCAACGGCAGAGCTATGCCTGATTGCCGGTGAGGGTGTCACTTTGCGTTCTGGCAGCAGCATGTTGTTGATGGATGGTCTGTTTCGCGAAGGTTTCCCCGAAGACAAGCTGCCCTCCGATGCCTTGATGAGCAAAATCGAGAATGCAGAATCTCCCTATGACATGGTCGATCTCGTCACTGTGTCCCACAATCACATCGATCACTTCGGTATCGATTCGATCGCAAAATTTTTACACAACAATGAGAGTGCAAGCCTCCTGTTGCCGCCAGAAGCCGCCGACGAATTTACCAGCGCTGGTCATCAGCAACTGGCCGGGAGAATACTGCCTGTCTATCCACAGCGCGGTAGCTCGCAGATGGTCTCGGTTGCGGGCATAGAGCTGGAGATATTTAATCTCGATCACGCTTCGGAAGTTGAGAACATCGGCATATTCTTTGAGCTCGCCGGCAGCACTTTTTTCCACATGGGCGACTTCATGGCCGCGGACCTGGCAAGCAATGGCATCGCCGGGCTGCAAGTCGACTACTTGCTGTTGCCTTACTGGTATCTCAGGACGGAAGAAAACTTTCAGCTGATAGCGAGTAACATGGAAGTGGGCCAGTATATTCCGATGCACTTGCCTGCTGCTGATTTGCCGGAAGACTTCGCCGAACGGGTAGGCGGTTTTGACAAATTGCTATCAGATGTTCGTGGCAGAACGGAAAATGTCATCCTGCTTTACCAGGAAGAAGAGTGCTTAGAGCTGGGTGAGGGTTGAGCTTGCCCTTGTTGAGAACAGCAGCAGGTTACGAGGACGAACTACGATTCGAGAAACTTGTCGATCTCTTCCGCCACCAGACGACCTTCATCGATCGCGCGAACGACAAGTGACTGACCGCGGCGGCAGTCACCTGCCGCGAATACTTTCTCGTGCGAGGTCAGGAAAGAACCATAGTCGGCCTTGTAGTTGGAGCGATCATCCAACTCGAGACTCAGCGCTTCGCTGACGTAGTGTTCCGGACCAAGAAATCCCATGGATAGCAGCACAAGATCTGCTTCCCAGAACTTGGTCGTGCCAGGTATCTCCTGAAATTTCTCATCGACTTCAACGGTGTTGATACCCAGCAGTTTGCCATCGTCATCGCGGACGAAGTCCTTGCCGGAAATGGAATAGACGCGTGGGTCGTTGCCATCGCGAGCTGCGGCTTCTTCGTGACCATAATCGACGCGGAAGATAAGCGGCCATGTGGGCCAGGGATTATTTTCGCCGCGAGTAACTGGCGGCTTCGACATGATCTCGAAATTGATCAGGGACTTGCAGCCATGACGCAGTGAAGTACCGATACAGTCAGTACCCGTGTCACCACCACCAATCACGATTACGTTCTTGTCCTTGGCGCTGATGTAGTTGCCATCCTCGAGGTTCGAATCCAGCAGGCTCTTGGTGTTCTTGAGCAGGAACTCCATGGCGAAATGCACACCGTCACCGTCACGGTTATCGATCTTCAGATCACGCGGTGTGGTGGCACCAGTGGCCAGTAACAAGGCATCGTTGTCTTTCAACAGCTGCTCGACGCTGACGCCATTATCGCCGCTACCGCCAACGTCGGCGTTAACCACGAACTCGACACCTTCTTCTGCAAGCAGGTTAACCCGTCGATCGACCACGGCCTTATCCAGTTTCATGTTGGGAATGCCATACATGAGCAGGCCACCGATGCGATCGTCCCGTTCATAGACAGTGACGTGGTGACCTTGTTGATTCAGTTGTGCGGCGGCAGCCAGGCCCGCGGGGCCGGAACCGACGACAGCGACTTTCTTGCCGCTGCGACTGGATGGTGGCTTGGCAACGACCCAGCCTTCGTCGAAGGCACGGTCGGCAATTGCACACTCGATATTCTTGATGGTGACAGCCGGCTCGTTGATACCCAAAACACAGGCACCTTCACAGGGCGCCGGGCAAACACGGCCGGTGAATTCGGGAAAGTTGTTGGTCTTGTGCAGGCGATCCGAGGCTTCCTTCCAGCGACCCTTGTATACCAGGTCATTCCATTCCGGGATCAGGTTGTAAACCGGGCAGCCGTCGCCTGACTGGCAGAAGGGTACGCCACAATCCATGCAACGAGCGCCCTGGGTAGTCAGATGGTCAACCTGGTGGTCGGTATAGATTTCCTTGAAATCCAGCAGACGCTCCATGGCGTCGCGATAAGGTTCAACCTCACGCTGAAATTCTTTAAATCCGGTTGGCTTACCCATTAGTTCGACAAATCCTTAAGTAAAGAGAGCCAGACTAGGCCGCGGTGGCCGCGGCGCGTTCCATCAGGACGCGTTTGTAGTCGGTTGGCATGACTTTGACGAACTGACCAAGACTGGTTTCCCAGTTATCCAGCACCGTCCTGGCGACAGAAGAATCAGTGTACTTGTGATGATTCTCGATAAGCGTTTTCAGCTCCAGCACATCTTCGGCAGTGCTGACAGACTCCAGTTCATACATTTCCGTGTTGCACTGGCTGGGGAAGCTGCCATCCGGATCCCAGACATAAGCAATACCACCGCTCATGCCGGCGCCGAAGTTGCGGCCGGTCTTGCCCAGGATCACCACGCGACCACCGGTCATGTACTCACAACCGTGATCACCGATGCCTTCCACCACCGCGCTGGCACCGCTGTTACGGACGCAGAAGCGCTCCGCTGCGATACCGCGGATGTAAACTTCACCGCCGGTGGCACCATAGAGAATGACGTTACCAGCAATGATGTTTTCTTCCGGCTTGAAGCTGCTTTGCTTCGGCGGGTAGAGAATGATCTTGCCACCTGAGAGTCCCTTGCCGAGATAGTCGTTGGCATCGCCTTCCACGGTAAGAGTAATACCCTTTGCCAACCAGGCACCTAGACTCTGCCCGGCCGAGCCGTGCAGCTTGATGTTGATAGTGTCTTCCGGAAGCATGTCCGCGCCGTACTTCTTGCACACCTCGTTAGAGAGCATGGTGCCGACGACGCGATTGATGTTGATAATCTCGTGCTCAATGTCAACGCGCTTGCCGTCTTCCAGGGCAGGCTTGGCCAGGCGGATCAATTCGTTATCCAGCGCCTTGTCGAGACCATGGTCCTGGGACTGGGTGCAATAAAACTCCGTGCCCTCGAACACGACCCTTGCCGGCTCGAGAATTCTGCTCAGATCCAGGCCCTTGGCCTTCCAGTGTTCGATCGCAGCATCGGTATTGAGCAGGTCGACGCGACCAATCATCTCGTTGACCGTGCGCAGGCCAAGCTCGGCCATGATGCCGCGCATCTCTTCCGCCACCATGAACATGTAGTTCACCACATGCTCTGGTTTGCCTTTGAATTTCTTGCGTAGTTCCGGATCCTGGGTCGCGATACCAACCGGGCAGGTGTTCAGGTGACACTTGCGCATCATGATGCAGCCAAGAGTAATCAGCGGCGCGGTTGAGAAACCAAATTCTTCTGCACCCAAAAGGGCCGCGATAGCGATGTCGCGACCAGTCTTTAATTGCCCATCGGTTTGCAGCACTACACGGGAGCGCAGGTTGTTCATCACCAGGGTCTGGTGTGTCTCGGCGATACCCAATTCCCAGGGCAGGCCGGCGTGCTTGATGGAGGTGAGCGGTGAAGCACCGGTACCACCATCATGGCCAGCGATCACCAGGTGATCGGTCTTCGCCTTGGTGACGCCGGCAGCGATGGTGCCGACGCCGATCTCGGAAACCAGCTTCACGCTGATGCGCGCGGCTCTGTTGGCGTTCTTCAAATCGTGGATGAGCTGGGCAAGATCCTCAATGGAATAAATATCGTGATGGGGTGGTGGGCTGATCAGGCCAACACCCGGAGTCGAATGTCGAATGCGCGCGATCTGATCGTCCACCTTGCCGCCAGGCAGCTCACCACCTTCGCCGGGCTTCGCGCCCTGGGCGATCTTGATCTGCAACTCATCGGCGTTAGTCAGGTACCAGGCGGTCACACCGAAGCGACCGGAAGCCACCTGCTTGATGGCAGAGCGCTTGGAGTCCCCATTCTCCATGGGAGTAAAACGCACCGGATCTTCTCCGCCTTCGCCGGTGTTGGATTTGCCTCCAAGACGATTCATGGCGACGGCTAGAGCTTCATGGCTCTCTTGCGAGATTGAGCCAAAACTCATCGCGCCGGTTGCGAAGCGCTTGACGATTTCGCTGGCGGGCTCGACCTCGTCGATCGAGATGGCCTGGGCGGAATCGGTGTTGAACTTCAACAAACCGCGCAGGGTGCAACGGCGAGTAGAATCTTCATTGGCGTGTTTGGCAAACGCCTGGTAGGCATCCGCGTTATTATTGCGGGTTGCCAGCTGCAGGTTAAAGATCGTATTCGGGTTCCACATGTGGGCGTCACCACCGGTGCGCCAGTGGAAGTCACCTGGATTGTTCAGTACCGGAATGCGGTCGCTGTCTTTGGCGGGATAGCCCACCTGGTGTCGACGCCTGGATTCTTCGATCAGTACATCGAAGTTAACACCCTGCACGCGTGAAGCAGTGCCGACAAAACACTTGTCGATGATTTCATCTGCCAGGCCAACCGCTTCAAAAATCTGTGCGCCGCGATAAGACTGCAGCGTGGAAATACCCATCTTCGCCATGACCTTGAGCATGCCCTTGGCAACACCCTTCTTGTAACCGGTGACCAGGTTTTTCTCGCTTGCGTACTTGTCACCTAACAAGCCTTCCTGGTTCGCCTGCCACAGGGCCTCGAATGCCAGGTAAGGATTGATTGCATCCGCGCCGTAGCCGGTGAGCAGACAGTGATGATGCACCTCCCGCGCTTCGCCAGTTTCCAGCACGATGCCGATCTGGGTACGTTGCTCGTTCTTCACCAGGTGGTGGTGTACTGCGCCACAGGCAACCAGCGCGCTTAATGGAATGCGATGCTGCGAAATTTCGCGGTCAGACAATACGATAAAGGCGAAGCCATCCTTGATCGCCTGCTCCGCTTCCTGGCAAATACGGTCGATGGCAACCATGAAGCCATTGTCCGCCTTGGCATCATAGGTGATGTCGATGGTCTGGGAACGCAGGCCCTGGTAGTCCAGTGCCTTGATATCGGCAAGTTCCTTATTGGACAGCACCGGGTGATCGATGCTGATGCGATGCGCCTGTTCCGGCGTGGTATCAACCAGGTTGCCTTCCGGTCCCATGAAAGTTCGTAGCGACATCACTACTTCTTCGCGAATGGAATCGATAGGCGGATTGGTTACCTGCGCAAACAGTTGCTTGAAATAGTCGTAGATCATGCGTGGCTTGTCTGAAAGACATGCCAGCGCCGAATCGTTACCCATGGAGCCGAGTGGATCACGCGCCTCGGTGACCAGCGGTATCAGCATGAACTGCATGGTCTCGGTGGTATAACCGAAAGCCTGCATGCGTTGCATAGTGTCATTGGCGTCGAGTGAGATGCCTGCTTCGCTGCCGGCAATCGCATCCAGGGTTACTTTCTGTTTTGCCAGCCACTCGCCATAGGGTCGCTTGTTGCAAATGAGCTGCTTCACTTCCTCATCTGGAATCAGACGGCCCTGTTCGAAATCGATCAGAAACATCTTGCCAGGT
>CAYTLI010000062.1:0-14009 GCA_964438455.1 uncultured Pseudohongiella sp. | reverse complement strand
CTAGCCGTAGGTTCGCACCTCCCAGGCGTTACCTGGCACCCTGCTCTATGGAGCCCGGACTTTCCTCTCTCCGACCACTCAAACCAACTACCAAGACCTGCCTGCCAGTGTGCCTTGAGTGGTCGGACAGCAATTGCCCGGCTGACTCGCGAGCAGGTTAAAAGAAGCAATCGGCTAAATCAATATCACTCTTGCTCATCGGTGTCGGCAAGGGCGGCGCTATAGAGCTCATTCTTGCTCGCCCCACTGTAGCCCGCCGCCAGCACAACTGCCTTTTTTAATGGCATTGAACCACGCAAGTCACGCACCATGTCCAGACCCTTTTGCTGCCGGAGCCGAACCAGTGCCTCCTTGTCAGCACCGGCGACGACTACAACGAACTCTCCTTTCTCGCGATACTCGTCGGCCGCAACCCAGTTACAGCACTCCTCCAGCCTGCCGAGGAAATGTTCTTCAAATTTCTTGGTCATTTCCCTGGCAACGAATGCGAATCGGTCGGCACCGAAAACCTGATGCATTGCTTGCAGACTAGCCGCAATACGATGCGGCGATTCATAGAACACCAGAGTTCTGGATTCTCCACTGAGCTGTTGCAGGTATTCAATGCGCGCATTGGTCTTGCTTGGCAGGAAACCTTCAAAGACGAATCGGTCGGTAGGTAATCCCGCCACACTCAGGGCAGCAGTTAATGCACAGGCACCTGGAATCGGCAAAACCGGGATATCCTGTTGCCTGACCATCTTCACCAGTTTGAATCCGGGATCTGAGATCAGCGGCGTGCCGGCATCAGACACCAGTGCCACAGACTCTCCGTTCTGCAGACTCCTGATCAGCTTCCCGGTCTGATCCTGTTTGCTGAAGTCATGATAGGACTGCAATCTGCCGCGACAGGAAAATCCCGCAAGCAATTGCTGGGTGTGACGAGTGTCTTCTGCAGCTATCAGGTCGACCTGGGATAGCACTGCTCTGGCGCGCTGGGTAAGATCAGCAAGGTTGCCGATTGGTGTTGCCACCACATACAGTGTGCCACCAGCGACTGGCTCATCGTTCTTGGCTGAATCTATTTCTGGCAAAAAATTGCTCGCTGTAGGTTCTTGTATTAGTCTTTTTGCTTACAGGTTTACCGGCACCGCATCCCGCGCCCACTGCGCCGAACAGGCGCTGCCAGCAAGTATCTCATGTATTCGATGAACTATATTCGACCTATCCATGTCATTCGTCTCAGCACGGTTTTATTGCTGGCTGGGCTGATTGCTGCTTGCACCAGTGCGCCGGAGAGTTCTGCACCGGAGCTGGTCATCATCCAGCCCGAGTCTACAACAGCAGAAATTGATGAGCTATTGCGATCAGCTGAAGATCTGTCTGCTGCAGAAGCTGCCATTGTTCGCCTGGATGCGACTGAGCGCCTGCTTGCGGAAAACCTGCTCAACCGTGCCGAACAGGTTTTAGACCGGATATCTCGCCCAGACACCCTGCCGACGAGAGAAAGAATTCGATATGCAAGCCTGCAGGCGCGAATAGCAGTTACACATGGAGATACTGCTGCCGCCATACGCTGGCTGACTGGCTCGCTGATTGCTGAACAAGTGGATTCGCAGGCAGCTGCGGAAGCCGCTGCGTTGCTGGGTAATGTCTACGCGCAGCAGGCTCAACTCCCACAAGCGATAAGCACCTATGCGCGAGCGACACCTTACCTGCAAAATGTGGCATCGAGCACCGTGTTCGATGATATGTGGGACGCGCTGCAACAAATCGATACAGGGCAATTAAATTCTCTCGCTGAAAATGCAGAGAGCTACGAATTGAGAGGCTGGATCGAACTCGAACGGGTCTATCGCGAAGATGAGCGCAGCATCCGGGCCCAGCTCGATGCACTTTCCCAGTGGCAGAGGATCTGGGCCAGTCATTCTGCCGCCAGGAGATTGCCGCGCGCACTAACAGATCTGCAGGCGATATGGTCTGCACGGCCTCGCCATGTGGCACTCATCTTACCCTTGCAGCAACCAGCCGGAGTTACAATTCAGGAGGGTTTCTTCAGTGCTTACTATGAAGAGCTCAGCATAAGCAGAGAAGTCCCTCGTATCTCACTCCTCGACAGCAGCAATCAAACCAGCGTTCTCGGTTTGTATGAGGATGCTGTTTCCCGGGGTGCAGACCTGATCATCGGCCCACTCGACAAGCAATTGGTGAACGAGCTGGCTGCCGAGCCGCAACTGCCGGTACCCACCCTGGCGCTTAACTACGCCGATGACCAAAGTAATCTGCCGGACAACCTGTATCAGTTTGGCCTCGCTCCAGAAGACGATATAGAGCAGCTAAGCTCTATCGCCTGGCAGGCCGGTCACCGAACTGCTGCAATCGTTGCACCGCAAAGCCAGGATTACACCCGGCTGGTTGAATTATTCTCCCGCAGCTGGCAATTGCGGGGCGGTGAGATTGTATCGGCGACGACTTTCACTGACACAACGGACTATTCGGAAACCATAAAACGGCTTGTGGCGATTGATTCCAGCGAAAGCAGGGCCGAGAGAGTTCTGCAGTTGTTGCCTCGTAATAACATGGAATTTACCCCGAGGCGGCGACAGGACATTGACTTTATTTTCCTGATTGCCAATCCCCGACAGGGACGATTGATTAAACCGACACTGGCATTTTATTTCGCCGGCAACATCCCGGTTTTGGCTCTGCCATCGATCTATGACGGCACGCTAAATCCGGCCGAGAACCGGGACCTGGAAGGTATCTTGTTCTCCGACAGCCCCTGGATGCTGCAATCGACAGATAGTTTAAAAGCGAGTGTGAATCAATCTTTACGCCAGGCGAATGGCCCTGCACAACGGCTGCGAGCACTGGGTATCGATAGCTTCCGCCTGTATGCTCGCCTCGGCCAACTAGCTTCAGGCAATCTGCAGCGGATGCCGGGAACCACTGGCGTACTGAGCATGCAGGATCAAAGGCGTATACACAGAGAAGTCAGCATTGCCCGCTTCGAGAATGGTCAACCCGTGCTGCAAACCCTTGATGAGATTAGCAGCAGCGACTAGCTGATCCATGGCAAAACAGTTGCACTCCCGTGAGTTCGGCTACAACCAGGAATCCTGCGCACTCCAATTCCTTCGTCTGCGTGGAATGAAACTGCTGCAGCGCAATTTCACTTATCGTACTGGTGAAATCGACCTGATCATGCTGGCCCCTCCCGAACACCTGGTATTCATCGAAGTTCGCTATCGAAAGTCAGCGAAATTCGGCTCAGCCAAGGCTTCAGTTACCCGTGAAAAGCAGTCGCGCATCAAGCGGACTGCCGCAGCTTTCCTGCAAAAAAACACCCGTCTTCGTAGCCTGGCATGCCGGTACGATATCGTGGCAATAAGCGGTGATGCCCGCCACGGAGAAAACATTGAATGGATACGCAATGCTTTCTATTGAATCCCGGGCGGCAACCAAAATTGGTTTCGATTGTCTATGTTAATGAGATCGTTGAAATTTCCGGCTGCAGAGGTAACCTCGAGGCGATTTCTGCCGATATATGATGGACTGGACCAAAGCGTTTTTGTAACCGGCATGGAACAGCAAATCTGCTTCAATCCGGCGGCAGACTGAAAGACAAACGAAGACTAATCGAGAGCGCAAGATGGATCTGCAAAACAGAATTCTAGGTCACTTTCTCGAAAGTATAGAGACCAAGCAACAAGCGGCCAGCGAACTGGTTGAACCGATTCAGCGAGCGGGCGATGCTATGGTCAATTGCTTGCTCAATGAGAAGAAGATACTGAGCTGCGGAAATGGTGGCTCGGCAGGCGATGCCCAGCACTTCTCCGCCGAACTACTCAACCGGTTTGAAAAGGAACGGCCGGGGCTGCCTGCGGTGGCGATCACAACCGACAGCTCCACACTGACAGCGATCGCCAATGACTACCAGTACAACGAGATTTTTTCCAAGCAAGTGTCCGCGCTCGGCCAGGCCGGCGACATCCTGTTGGGCATATCGACGAGTGGTAACTCGGAAAATGTGATCGAAGCCATCAAGGCGGCCCATGACCGGGACATGATTGTTGTCGCATTAACTGGGCGAGATGGTGGCAGAATCGCGGAAGCGCTACGGGATTCTGATCTCGAAATCCGGGTACCCGCAGAGCGCACTGCAAGAATTCAGGAAGTACACCTGGTAGTGATTCACTGCCTGTGTGATTTTATTGATATGAAACTTTTCGGAGGAGATGAAATATGAGCATCAGAATGATGGTAACGCTTCTGTTGTGCCTGATAATGTCCTCATGCACGGCGATACTGGTTGAGACCACGGGTGACCAGGGCATCCAGGAAGATCCAACAGAACGCACAACGGGTACAGTGATTGAAGACGAAATGATCGAAACCAAGGTCATTGTGAACATCAAATCGCAGGAACCTGCGCTAAAGAACGCCAACATCGACGCAATCAGCTACAACGGCGTTGTGTTATTGATAGGGCAAGTCGAATCGGTTCCGCTGAAGAATCGAGCAACCGAGATCGCCAGCCAGGCCAGCAGCAAGATCAAGCGGATTCACAATGAGATCGAAGTCGCCGGAAAGACCAGCCTGCTATCCCGCAGCAATGATACCTGGATAGCTACCAAGGTCAGGACTCGCATGCTTACCAACCGCGACGTTCCTTCAGACCAGGTACGCGTGGTTGCAGAGAATGGCACTATTTACCTGATGGGTATGCTGAGTCAGCTCGAAGGAGACAATGCCGCAAACGTAGCAAGAAATACTTCTGGCGTTCAGCGTGTAGTGAAGGTATTTGAATACATCAACTAGAGACTGGCTGAGGAAATTTATTTAACCAGTCTCAACGGGGGCTTTGAGCCCCCGGATTTCGAAGGCCGGGCCGGGCTTGTTTCTGTTTTTCCTGGCTCATCGGTACCGGTGGGCTTGGGCGGAGTCGGCGCAGAGCCTTCGGTATCGAAGATCATCCCCTGCCCATTCTCCTTCGCATATATCCCAAGCACCGCAACAAGTGGCACGCAGACTCGCTTGGGAATTCCGCCAAAGCGACCTTCGAAAGTTATTGCTTCGTCACCCAGGTCAAGACCGTGCACCGCGACTGGGGAAATGTTGAGAATTATCTGGCCGTCTTTGACGTGTTCGAGAGGAACTTCCACACCCTCTCCATAAGCGTTAACCAGGATATAGGGTGTGCAGTCGTTGTCGTTTATCCAGTCGTACAAGGCGCGAACCAGATAAGGTCGGCTGGAAGTCATTGTCATGAGGAATAAACCGACTGGTGAAAAGTCTGCTCGCTCAGACCATCTCTTTTTCTTGCTCTGAAAAACTTGCCATTATTGAATCACGAGCAAAGAGCCTGTCGCGATATTCGATAAGAGGCTTTACTGTCTTGCCTCTGCCCAGGTCGACCTTCATAACGGGCAAACGCCACAGAATGGGGGCGACACAACAATCGACAATGGTGAACTCGTCACTCATGAAAAACGGCTTCTCGGAAAAGATCGGCGCGATCGAGATGAGGCTTTCGCGCAATTCCTTGCGCTTCTTGTCCAGCTGCGAAGGCGTTCCATCTCCTGCCATCAGTGCATCAACGAGCGTGCACCAGTCTTTCTTGATGCGGTAGATCCACAAGCGACTCTGCGCACGAGCGACCGGGTAGACGGGAAACAGCGGAGGATGTGGAAACCTCTCGTCCAGGTACTCCATCATAATGTCTGCTTCGTAGAGTACCAGGTCACGATCGACCAGGGTCGGCAGCGTATTGTAAGGATTCAGCGAAGCCAGATCTTCCGGCTTGTTGTCCGGATCTACATCAATGGTTTCTACTGTTACGCCTTTCTCTGCGAGAACTATTCGAACACGATGGCTATAGTGGCTCGTTCCATCAGAATAAAATGTCATAGATGATCTTTTGGCAACCACACCCATACTAAGTCCTCAAATCCAGTTAGCGTATTTAATCTGTTTTATTTTCAGGTGCAGGACTATCTAGTGATAGTCCTTGGAAAATTCTCTGCCCATGAGCGCCGCTAGCACGTAGAGCACACCGAGGAATACCAGAATCCAGATTCCGATTTCCTGGCGGCGAGTACGAACCGGCTCACCAACGTAGTAGAGAAAGTTCACCAAATCCCCAACCAGGGTGTCGAACTCTTCCCCGCTCAGCTCACCAGTACCTTCCACATGGTGTAAGTCGCAAGCAGCGGGATCATCGGCGCCGTGATCATCACAGGTAATGTCTCCCTGTAACTCGTACAAGACATTCGGCATACCAACGTTCGGGAAAATCTTGTTATTGGTGCCGAAAGGTCGACTGGGGTCGTTATAAAACGACTTCAGGTAAGTGTAGAGCCAATCTGGCCCGTGCACTCGTGTAGTGAGCGTCAAATCCGGAGGCGTGGCGCTGAAAAACTGCGTCGCTCTCTCGTCGGAAAGTGAATTCTCCATCAGGTCTCCGATCAGGGAATCATCGAATACCAGATTGGCCAAAACCAGATCGTGATCCAGTTCCAGATCGTCGGCGGTGCGCTCATAACGCGCATAGCCAAGATCGTGACAACTGAAACAGTAATTCATATAGGTGCGAAAACCGCGCTGCAGGGAATCCTTATCCTCGAAATCTGTCTCTGCATGTTCCAGATCCAGATTGCCGGCGGAAGCTGCTTCCGCATCACCGGAAACCAGCATCAGCGGCAGAACGACCAGGAATATCAGCAACAGGATACTGCCCAGCATCTGCGGTATAGAGATAAACCGACCCGTCACCCGCTCCGGTGGCTGAGTCGTCTTTTCAGCACGTGTATACCAGGGCATCGCGATGAAATAGGCGAAGTACACCACGGTCATGATCTGCGCCAGCAATGTCTTGGCCGGGCTCACTGCCTGGGTACCCAGGTAGCCGAGAATGATAAAGCTCACCACAAACAGCAGTAGAGCAACACGACTATAAGTACCTTTATAACGCATGGATTTCACCGGGCTCTTGTCCAGCCAGGGCAATACAAACAGGATCGCGATGGCACTGAACATGACCAACATGCCCCAGAATTTCGCATCGATGCCAAACAAGGGAACGGTGACCGCCCGCAACATCGAATAAAAAGGCGTGTAGTACCAAACCGGTGGTACGTGCTCCGGAGTCTTCAGGGAGTCAGCTTCCTGGAAGTTGGCAACTTCGAGGAAATAGCCACCCATCTCGGGCGCGAAGAAAACGATCGCACAGAAGACGAAAAAGAACAGGATTACACCCGGCAGGTCATGATAGATGGTGTAGTAAGGGTGGAAAGGAACACCATCGACGGGAATGCCGTCAGCACCCTTGTTCTTCTTGATTTCAATACCGTCAGGGTTATTGGAGCCTACTTCGTGCAAGGCAAGTATGTGTAATACCACCAGTGCCAGCAGCACAATCGGCAGCGCCACAACATGGAGAGCAAAGAAGCGATTCAGTGTCGCACCGGAAATCAGATAGTCGCCACGAATCCAAACCAGCAGGTCTTCACCAATGATGGGAATGGAACCAAACAGGGACACGATTACATTCGCGCCCCAGTAAGACATCTGACCCCAGGGCAGGATATAACCCATGAAGCCCTCAGCCATCAGCACCAGGTAGATGCACATGCCCAGCACCCACAAAAGCTCTCGCGGCTTCTGGTAGGAGCCATACATTAAACCCCTGAACATGTGGATATAAACCACAAAGAAGAACGCTGATGCGCCCGTGGAATGGAGATAGCGAAGCATCCAGCCGTATTCCACATCACGCATGATGTATTCGACAGACGCAAAGGCCGCTTCGGCACTCGGCGTGTAATTCATGGTAAGCCAGATGCCAGTCAGCAATTGCAGCACCAGCACTACCAGGGAGAGCACACCAAAGAAGTACCAGAAGTTAAAATTCTTCGGCGCGTAATACTCACTCATGTGCTGCTTCCAGGCAGCTACGATGGGCAAGCGCTCATCTATCCAGCCAACCAGGCCGGTCATTGCAGACATAAACCGTCCGGGCTTTGCATTGGAGACGTTGTCTGAACTACTGATATCGCTCATGCCGCGCTCTCCTCATCAATACCAATCACCAGGACATTTTCATCTTCGTAGGAATACGGGGGTACCTGCATGTTTCGCGATGCTGGTGAGCCAGAATAGACACGGCCAGCCAGGTCAAAGCGTGAACCATGACAAGGACAGAAGAAACCACCCCGCCATTCGGCATCAAAGGGTTGAGGTCTCAGTTCAATATGCGGCGTCGGTGAACAAAACAAGTGCGGGCACAAACCTACCAGCACCAGCAACTCGGGATTGCGTGAACGGTACTCGTTTTGCGCGTAATCCGGCTGCTCCGGATCTTCTGAATCAGGGTCAGTTAGTCGACCGGGGTCTTCGTTAAGCGCTGCCAGCGCTGCTTCACTACGGCGGATGACAAATATGGGACGTCCTCGCCATGCTGGAATAGGGCCCAGCATCTCGCCAGGTTGCAATCGGCTGATATCTATACGAACCGGTGCACCTGCAGCGCGAGCCTTGGCGCTTGGATTCCATGAACCGATGAAAGGGACGGCAGCTCCAACAACACCAGCAGCACCTACTACCGATGTGGAACCCACCAGGAAACGTCTGCGGCCAGCACTATTACTGTCGTCAGTCACCGTATATTTCTCCTTGAGAGCATGTGAAATCTGGATCAAATTTGCTGCGAAGTCTGGGCGGATTCAGCAGTCTGGCGGAGCGCTAAAATCGAACCCGGGAACCGGTCGGCAAATCGACCGCATGTTAGTCAATTTTGTGTTTTTATTCAAGTGACATGCAGGTCGAAAGCTATGATAAACGCTTGTTTTTACGCAATAAAAATAAAAATCTCGGAACAAAAAAAACGTCGAATCCAGATACCGGATTCGACGTTCTTTTTACATATTCTCTGTTTGTTAGCGCTTGGAAAATTGTGGCTTCTTGCGCGCCTTCCTCAGGCCAACTTTCTTGCGCTCAACTTCCCTGGCATCGCGGGTCACAAAGCCTGCCTTGCGCAGAGTCGGGCGCAGCTCGCCATCGTATTCCATCAGCGCACGAGTGATGCCGTGCCTGATCGCTCCGGCCTGGCCAAAGCTACCCCCGCCCCTGACGGTGACGTGGATGTCGAATTTGTCAGTCATCTCCAGCAACTCGAGTGGTTGCATGACGATCATACGCGCCACTTCGCGTCCAAAATAACCATCAAGAGGACGTCGATTCACGGTGATGCTGCCACTGCCGCTGCTGAGGAATACTCTGGCAGTTGAGGTCTTGCGTCGTCCGGTTCCGTAATATTGCGTGCTGGCCATGGGCTATGGGATCTCTTGAAAAATACTTACAGCTGCAGGGCTTGTGGTTGTTGGGCAGTATGAGGATGCTCGGCACCCGCATACACCTTCAGTTTCTTGAACATGGCGCGACCCAGCGGAGTGCGGGGCAGCATGCCTTTCACCGCCAGCTTGATAGCTCGCTCTGGTGCTCTCGCCTGCAGTTTCTCGAAGGAAATAGACTTGATGCCACCTGGAAAACCAGAATGGGAGTGATAAATCTTGTCCGTTGCCTTGTTGCCTGTAACCTGAACCTTGTCGGCATTGATAACAACAACATAGTCACCGGTATCTACGTGGGGCGTGTATTCGGCCTTGTGCTTGCCACGCAAACGAGTGGCAATCTCGGTAGCCATACGGCCCAGAGTCAGTCCCTCGGCATCGATTAGAAGCCAGTTCTTGGTGACTTCGTTGGGTTTGGCGCTATAGGTTTTCATCGCACGAAACAGGGCTTTGGTTAAAGGAGCGCGAATACTACAGGAGCGAATGACAAGATTCAAGGCATTTTAGGCCTCTGAGGCCGGATTTCAGGCGCCTTCAGCGCAAACAACCGACGCAGAATCCGTGCCAGTTTCCCGCCATATTCGTGACAAATCAGGCTAAATGGCCGCTGGCCAGATAGTCATGGGATTGCATCTCCGTGAGCCGGGAATAGGTGCGCTGGAACTCAAAATCCAGCTGCTTGCCCACATACAATTCCGCCAATGGAACCTGTGCCGCCACAATCAGCTTTACCTGGCGGTCATAGAGCTCATCGATCAGGCTGATAAAGCGCCTGGCCTGCTCATTGCTGCTATCGTTCATTTGCGGGACATCACTAAGGATGAGCGCATGGAACAACCTGGAAATCTCCACATAATCGAAGGCGCTTCTCGGGCCGTCGCACAGTTGGCCAAACTCAAACCAGACCACATCATCGGCACAAAATCGGGTCGCGATCTCTCGCCCGAGGATCTCGATGGCCCTGCCCTCTTCGATCAATTCCTGGTCCGGCGCCAGCGCTGAGAATTGTCGAGCCAGTTGTTGCTCTGCCTCGTCACTCATTGGAAACAGGTACAGGTCTGAGCCAGTTAATTTGCGCAAGCGGTAGTCAATACCATCTGCCATATGCTCTACCTGTGTATTTTGCTCAATGAGATCGATTGCTGGCAGAAACCTTTCTCGCTGCAAACCATTTTCATAGAGTCGATGCGGAGGCACGTTGGAGGTTGCGATGAGGATCACGTGCTCGCCGAACAGATTTTCGAGCAGGCCAGCCATGAGCATGGCATCGCCAATATCCGAGACGAAGAATTCATCGAAGCAGAGCACATCGGTATCTCTGGCGATATCTGCCGCGATAATGGCCAGCGGATTTGCAGCCCCCTGCAATTCAGTTAGCCGACCGTGCACCCCTTGCATAAACCGGTAAAAATGCGTCCGCTGTTTTCGCTCTCCTGGCAGGCAATCATAAAAAAGGTCCATCAGGTAAGTCTTGCCACGACCGACTCCACCCCACAGGTAGATGCCTTTGATGGCCTCTTCATTGTCGGTTCTTCCGAATACCTTGCCGATGAGATTGGCTAGTGGACCGCGAGATCTGCGCGCGAGGGCGGCTTGCGCCGCAAGCGAATCGAGCAATTGATCGAACAGGCCAAGAATTCGCTCCTGCGCAGGATCAGGGTCAATATGACCCGCTGCCAGGTCATTCCTGTAACGTTGCGTTGTGTGCATAAGGCTCGTCAGATTGGAGTCTGCCGCATTTTAGGTAAGGTCTTGCCTAATATCCATTACAGTCATACCCGGCACTTGGGGTATACTCACGCTTTATCCTTCCGCCTATGCTGAATCTGCAATTTAGATTAGAGGAGTAAGAGCGAGTGGCCTGGTTGATTGGAATTGGTGCATTGGCCGTTGGCATTGTTATCGGACTGGTTATTGCCAGCCGCCTGAATGCCAGCCCTTCTCGTATCCGGGAATTGGAAAATCAAATCCGCCAGCTGAAGGACAATCACTCCGAGTACAAGGACAGTGTCAGCAGTCACTTCAGTATGACCGCCGAACTCGTCCAGCACATGACCGAAAGTTATCGTGATGTTTACCAGCATCTTGCCAGCGGCGCACAGGACTTGTGCCCCAGTGAAGTAGCCAACAAACTGCTACCGGCAGAATCTGATGCGGTATTTGAGGTTTCAGCAAAAAACGAGGATCTAAGTCCTCTTATCCCGCCAAGAGACTATGCAGCCAAGCAGAGTCCGGACCAAAAAGGTGCGTTGGCAGAAGATTTTGGCATAGAGAAATCAACGCCAGTCACGAACGAAGAGACTGCCATTCCACAATCCAAGTAATCGCTGCGCAGTTGATTGACCCGTTCCACCGCGAGCTTCAACTGGCTATAAAGCCCTATTCCGATCATGTCTGAGTACAACCTCACCCACTTAAAACTGCTGGAAGCAGAAAGTATCCACATCATTCGTGAAGTGGCAGCGGAATTTGATAAGCCGGTGATGCTCTACTCAATCGGCAAAGATTCTTCGGTCATGCTGCACCTGGCCTTGAAGGCATTCTATCCGGGCAAGCCACCCTTCCCGCTGATGCACGTGGACACGACGTGGAAATTTCGCGAGATGATCCAGTTTCGGGACCAGCAGATGAAGAATCTGGGCCTCGATCTGATTGTGCACATTAATGAAGAAGGAGTGCGCCAGGGTGTTGGTCCATTTACCCACGGCAGTGAGAAGCACACCGACATCATGAAAACACAGGCGCTGAAACAGGCACTGGACAAGCATCGCTTCGACGCCGCGTTTGGTGGCGCGAGAAGAGATGAAGAAAAATCCCGGGCAAAAGAGCGAGTATTTTCCTTTCGGGACAAGAATCATGTCTGGGATCCGAAAAATCAACGGCCAGAACTGTGGAACATCTACAACGGCAGAATAAACAAGGGCGAAAGCATTCGGGTATTTCCGCTGTCCAACTGGACTGAGCTGGATATCTGGCAATACATCTACCTGAACAATATCGACATCGTGCCACTGTATTTCGCCAAACCACGACCGGTAGTGAATATGGATGGCATCGACATCATGGTGGATGACGATCGCATGCCCATAGGTGAAGATCAGCAAGTTGAAACCAAGACTGTCAGATTTCGAACTCTGGGCTGCTATCCATTAACCGGCGCAGTTGAATCAACGGCCACTACCTTGCCGGAAATCATCCAGGAAATGTTGCTGACAACCAGTTCAGAACGACAGGGCCGCCTTATCGACACCGACAAGGCGGGCTCAATGGAAGAGAAGAAGCGCAAGGGCTACTTCTAGCCGGAGCTCAAGACACGAATCATGTCCCACCAATCGGATCTCATCAGCACTGACATCAAGGCGTATCTGGCGCAACATGAACGCAAGGAACTTCTGCGCCTGCTGACCTGTGGCAGTGTCGACGACGGAAAGAGCACGCTGATAGGAAGACTGCTGCACGATTCGAAGATGATCTACGAGGATCAGCTCAAGGCGATCGAAGCTGACAGCGTCAAGTCAGGAACCCTCGATGGAGAACTGGACCTGGCTTTGCTGGTTGATGGCTTGCAGGCGGAGCGTGAACAGGGCATCACCATAGATGTGGCTTATCGTTATTTTTCCACGGCAAAACGCAAATTCATTATTGCCGACACTCCCGGCCATGAGCAGTACACAAGAAACATGGCGACAGGCGCCTCTACCTGCGATCTGGCAATCATACTCATCGATGCACGTAATGGTGTGCAGGTACAGACAAGGCGACATACCTACATCGCCACGCTACTGGGTATCAAGAAGATCATTGTCGCGATCAACAAGATGGACCTGGTCGATTTTGATGAGTCCGTGTTTAACCAGATAAAACAGGATTACCTGGAATTTAGCACGCAACTGCCTGAGACCGAATTTATCTTCATTCCTTTATCTGCATTGACTGGCGATAACGTGGTTAATGCCAGTGCAGCGATGCCCTGGCATGAGGGCCAGCCTTGATGGAGATTCTGGAAACGGTAGAAATCAGCTCAGACAAAAACTTCTCTGATTTTCGCTTTCCGGTTCAATACGTAAACCGGCCAAACCTGAATTTCCGCGGTTTCTGCGGAACAGTTGCTTCGGGTGTGGTGCACAAGGGCGACGAGATCACAGTGTTGCCTTCCAACAAATCATCGCGGGTGAAATCCATCGTCACCTATGACGAAGAACTGGAGATGGCACACACCGATATGGCGGTGACGCTGACACTCGAGGATGAAATTGACGTAAGCCGTGGTGATGTCATCACCCACAAGAGCAACCTGCCCAATTCTGGCGACACTTTGGAAGCGTCAATCGTCTGGATGGCAGACAAACCACTTCTGCCGGGCAATGAATACGACATAAAGATCGGGTGCAGGACAGTGACCGGCAAGATTAAAAACCTTCGCCACCGGGTCGACATCAATAGCCTGCGAGAACTCCCTGCTCCCGGTCTGGAACTGAATGAAATTGGATTGGTCGAGCTGACGCTTGATCAGCAGGTGAGCTTTGACAGTTACCAGCATAACCGCGCAACCGGCAGCTTCATTGTTATCGACAAGCTGAGCAATGTCACCATCGGTGCCGGCATGATCAGCTGCGAGCAATCGAAGCCGCAACAGAAGTCGATCCAGAAGAACGTCCATGTCACCAAAGAAGAGCGCGC
>CAYTLI010000061.1:0-14270 GCA_964438455.1 uncultured Pseudohongiella sp. | reverse complement strand
CTCGTTGAGCTGGAAGATTACGATCGGGCACGTACCTA
Source organism: uncultured Pseudohongiella sp. (assembly GCA_964438455.1). GTDB lineage: Bacteria > Pseudomonadota > Gammaproteobacteria > Pseudomonadales > Pseudohongiellaceae > UBA9145. The sequence goes on along the minus strand of CAYTLI010000061.1, from coordinate 14,232 downwards.
CTACGAACGTGCCATTACTATTGGCGAGAATACAGTCGGCCCCGATTATATTGAACTAGGCTGGCCACTGGATGGTTTGGGCACTTTGTTTCACCGCATGGGTGACTACGAAAATGCACGCGCCTATTTTGACAGGGCGCTAAAACTTCGTGAGCAGACCTACGGGGAAAATCATTTCGACGTCGCAGATACCCTGGAAGGTTACGCGGCCATGTTGCGAAGTGCGGGGGAAGTGAGCGAGGCAGAAGAGTACGAACAAAGAGCGCAATCAATACGCCAGCAACTCGCCAGTGGCGCTCCCTGATCCAGATTTATTCCCATTTTCACTCCACTGCGCGTTTCCTGTGACTGCAAGAACTCTCTGGAAGTGTTACAAACACTGGCATAACTCGTTGATTTAGCGCGCTTTATCTGTCAAATTGCAGCAATGAGTCACGCGTCAAACAGTGAACAACTTGCCCTGCCCCTGGTAATCGCTGTCACTGGTCACCGGGATCTCGTCGCCGCGGAAATTCCCCTGATTCGGCAACGCATGGAAGAGTTGTTTGTCGATCTGAAAGAAGAGTATCCCTACAACCGGCTGGTCATTATGTCACCGCTGGCTGAAGGTGCAGACACGATCGCAGCAGAGGTTGCCCTGGATCTGGAAATCGACCTGCTGGTCCCATTGCCAAAACCTTTGGATGAATACCTTGCAGACTTCAACACAGAGGAAGCAAGACAAAAATTCAGGGATCTGAGTACCAGAGCCAGGCAGATTATCGAGCTGAAATATGCCATTCCGCCCACGCCGGACGGTTTTGAAGAAGACAACTGGATCAATTCCTTCCCCTATGCGCATCTGGGCACCTACCTATGCGCCCATTGTCATATCCTCCTCGCTGTCTGGGATGGACAAGAGTCGACCAAGATCGGCGGCACTGCCTCCGTAATCAGGTTTCACCAGGATGACATCATGCCCGGACTTACGCCGGACACGGCAGCCGCCCAACGCATGCTTGTAGATGACGAGAGCGACCTGGTTTTCCATATTCCCTGCTCCCGCGATAGCGCCGATTATGCTGAACACGCGGGGCATACTGTAGAAGAGTCCTGTTGGTATACGAAAGATAAAGAAAACCCACGCTCGAAAGAGCTGCCCGCACAGCACAAACTTATATTTCAAAGAAGCGCCGAATTCAGCCAGGATGCGCAACTTTATGCGGAGAAGATTGAGCAAGAGCGGTGGAGCCTCATCGAATCAGAGGCCGCGGAGAAACTCCCTGACGGCATCAAGGATATTGATAAAACTTATTGCGCCGCCGACTGGCTGGCGATGTTCTATCAGAAGAAGGTTATGCGTACACTTCTGGTCACGCATGTTATGGCTTTTCTGATGGGCTTGATGTTCCTCATGTACACCGACTTCAGTTCCGTGCAGTTAATGCTGGTTGCATTCCTGATATTTTTCACCATCGCCACCCTGTCGCAGACCGCCTCCAAACGCGGCGAGTGGCATAGAAAGTATCTCGACTATCGAACTCTTGCGGAAGGACTACGGGTACAGTTCTATTGGGCGGCGGCTGGCGTAACCAGTAAGAGCAAGTGGAAGTTTGCCCACGATAGCTATTTGCAAACAGAGAATCCTGAATTCGGCTGGATACGCAACGTCATGAGGGTTGCGGGCATCGACAATGATGCTGATCCTTATGTGGATAATCACGGGATGCAATTCACTCTCGCGGAATGGGTAGGCGGCGAAGACAGTGGCCAGTTGGGTTATTTCAAGCGCAAAGCCCAGGAAAGAATCGAGCGATATCAACTCAACGAGAAGCTTGGAACTTTAAGTCTTCTGGCCAGTGTCGCCAGTGTTTTCGTATTCCTGATTTTTGGCTCAGATATGAGTGAGTTGGGCCATAGCATTGTAGCTTTGGTTATGGGTACTACGCTGCTGTTATATGGTGTTAGAGAGGGTTACACCTACGCCAACGCTACCAAGGAACTGATCAAGCAGTACGAACACATGTTACGAATCTTCGACAATGCCAATCGTCGCCTGGCAGAGGCCAATACCATCGAGGACAAACGTTCGGTACTTTCTGTACTGGGACAATCTGCACTCGACGAGCATGCCGACTGGATTGTCATGCAACGGGAAAGATCCCTGGACGAGACAGAGATCTGGCGCATGGGAAGTTAGGTGCGCTAGAAAGAGCTGCTCACCTTCAATGACATGACCGTGCCACGAATCCAGCAACGGTCTTCGATTTCTTCCAGGATGTTCGCAGAAATGCGACCCACAAAGCGGCGTCGCTCACGGCACTGCAGGTTGTTAGTCACATCTCGTGCATCGAAGCGAAAACTGATGCCACTGTCGGTGATGTACTGGGCAAACACGCTGACATTCGGCTCTCCCAGGGAGTAGGTATAGTCATCGATATCGTAGACATACTGGTTATGATCGAAGCGATTGCTCCAGCTACCGCCCCAGTTCAGGTTCCACTGGGGAATGTCGTGGCGGAAACTCAGGGTCCAACGGCCACGACCGAAATTGGAGAAGCGGCGCTTGATGCCCAGAAAAGGGTCGATAATTTCCGAGTCTGCCACACTCCAGTTTGACGTAACCAGCAGATTGGGCATATCAAAATAGGTGCCGCGCACGCTGGCATTGATGGAGAGACCCGTCATAGAGCCATCACCAATGTTTCCATTAGCGGACTGCAGGTTGTCTTCAGACGGAGACACATCGATTCGCTCGATGCGATCGTTGTGCTGGTGATGAAACAGACGTGTATCAATCACACCGATGTCATCAGGCAGACGATACTGGGCGCTGAAGGTATATGCCCACAGCCATTCCTGGCGCAGGTTTTCATTACCGAACAGGGTTTCAGAATCATCATCCTGGCTGTCGGTTGATGCAACAAAATCGGCAAAGCTCAACTGGCGGACGATCTTTTCTATGGTGCCGCGCAACTGGATGGTTGGCGTCATGTCGAAGCGGAAATCCACCTTCGGCTTGATGAAATCGAAATCCCGCTTCTTGTTCACATCACCGGATTGGGCAATCTCCGAGTATTCGTAGAGCAAGGTGCTTTCCAGGGACATGCGGGAATTGATTTCCCAGTTATGAATAGCGAAGGGTTCGTAGCGAGTTTCCTCAACCACTGAATTTGCATTCGATAAACTCACCGGCACCAGGCCGCCGACACTATCGGATGGTGTACCGGTACTGCTGAGAACACCGAGCGCCAGGCTGGAATCCAGTGTGGTGATAGCACGCTCGGCACCCATCTCAAGGTCCATACTGTCACCGATATCGAAGGTAAAGGAACCGCGAATGATGTTTTCTTCCGTGGTGCTGATATTGCGCAGGTAGATGTCTTTTTGCTCTGTTGTTGGAGTCAGCAGTTTGTAGCGCTCACGAATAGTGTCCCGGTTGTCCTGGTTGCTGACAAACAAGACCTTGAAGCGTGTACCATTGTCGAAGAACAGTTCATAGTCGCCGCCAATTTCCCAGTTGTCCTGCTTGCCGGGTATGTCTTCTCGTTCAATCCGTAGCTGATTCGGTGTCACCTTCAGATCGGTGATGGTACGAAACACGTCAGTCGGATTGTCGTTCTGTGACCACAGGGCATTGAAGCGGGCACTGCTGTTATTACTAATTGAATAAGCGAGGTTGGCAGACAGTTCATAAGTAGTCTGCTCGCGAATACGATCTTCGGTGATGAAGTCATTCGGTGAGAAGTCACCAAGGATACTGCGTTCGATTGTCTCCTGGTGCTGGTAGCGCGGCTCGGCTGCAGCACTAAGTACCATCTCAAAGCCACCAATCTGGTCAGAGTAGGAAATGTTGGCACCCGGTTGGGTGTGACCATCCTTATAGTAATCAGAATTTACTTCCCAGGTAGTGGCAGAATTATCCAGTTCCTCAAACAGCACCACGTTGACAACCTGGCCTGAACCGCGAACATCCAGTTCTCCGGATGTACCACGGATTAACTGGATGTAGTTGACCTGGTCAGCGTTGATACGACCGAGCACCGCACTGGTCTGGTTGTTCTTGCCCGCGGTGCGCTTGCCGTTGATCAAAATCTCAACACCACCGGAACCACTACCAAAGCCGCGGCCACCGCCACCACCTCCGCCACCGCGGAAACCGCCACCACCCGTGGGTGGTCCCCCGCCTGTGGTGTTACCAATACCAGGAATTCGATCGATCATGTCACCGGCATTGACCGGCCCATACTGGACGAAATACTCGGCCTGGTAAGTCACTGTGGTTTCGTCTTCGGAGATACTTTGGGCCTGGGCGATGCCACCAGGTAGGGCAATCAGGGCGCCTAGCGCCATGCCAGCGCAGGCACGCCTGAGCGAAGCCGGGGTGCGGTTAAAGCAGGGTTTCATCTGGGGTATCTCTCCGGGACTCGTGCTTCTTATATATTATGATTCTTAACCGACGAATTATGCCTGCAAGTACTCGATTGGCTCTACAGGCTGCCACATATCGTTACAATTACCCGCTTTGGCGCACAGAGCCCTAGTGCCGTCTGACTCGCCTGTTTTTTCCCCCTGCTCCCGATTATTCTAGGCTTCCATCCAATACCCCGACACGAGGCACTTACCCATGACTGGCAAACTGAACAAAATGCTACTGACTATAGTATTCCTGCTGGCATCCACCAGCACCCTGGCTCAGAGCGAATCCCTGATGACCTACGATCTCGCCACCCGAGCCATGGACGCGGCAGAAGCCTATGCACGCGACCAGGGCTGGAATGTGACCATCCTGATTACTGACCAGAACAACAACCCGGTGATGCTGCGCCGCATCGACGGTGCCGGCGAACGTACCTTTGGCTTTGCTACTGCCAAGGCCCTGGTCGTCAATGAGACGGGGCTGACCTCAGGTGAGTACGGCCAGAGAGTTCAGGCAGGAGACATTGAAGAGATTGAAGGTGGCGTCACCTTCGCCGGTGGTGTACCGGTATTCGTTAACGGTCAGCGGATCGGCGCCATTGCGACCAGCGGTGTTCGCGCTGCGCAGGATGAAGAAGTCTCTATCGCCGGGGCCGAAGCAATTGGCAGCGCCAGCAACTAGCCGCTAGATTTAAATTAAACCGGTTTGGCCAAGGTGGCCGAGGCAACAGTGGTGCTTCGGCCGCTACTAAAACTGATACTCCAGACTTAACAGTGCTGTATTAAACCAGGCGAAGTTGTAGACATCGTCATTGTCTACCCCGCCTTCCAGTGTGCGGTAGCCAGCGCTGAGGCGCCAGTTGTCATTAATCTGGTAGCCCAACTTGAGGGAGAGATCGAAGGCACGGCCAGGACCACCGGCCAGGCCGTCAAAATCGAAGCGCAATGACCAGTTCGAATCGAATTGGTAGTCGCCAGCCAAATACAACAGGGGAACGAATCCCACGTTATCGTCTATCGCACGGTTATTGCCCTGGCGTAACTCTATCTTCGCGTCACGAATCTTCGCAGTGCCACCAATCCAGAATTGCCAGTTCTCCCTGTCTACCAGCTGATACCGATACCCCAGGCGCCAGGAGTTGAAGCGATACTCCCCGGTGACCGGAGCATCTGCCTGAAAAGACTGGCCGGCAAATCGCGTATCCGCCGGCAGGAATCCTGTTTCCTCGTAGGCAAGGGGCGCCAGCACCAGGCGCATGCCATGCTTGCCGCGCAAGTCCCAACTTGCATTCAGGCGAGCAGAAGTCCAGGGTCCGTTGCCAGCAATATCAGTAAGCAAGAATCGGTCTGCGGAGGCATTGTTGGGAATCTGCGCCTTGTTGCGATCCTGCCAGACGGCGCCAGCTTCCAGCTCTATCAGCGTGCCAGACTCCTGGGCCTGCGGCTGCGCCGTGTACAACTGCAGGAGCAATAGCAGGGGGAACGACAGCCACGTGGGGCCGCTGGGAACGGTCTTCTGGAGAATATTCATGACAGCATCCTGTTTCATATGCCCGGAATACGCATGGCAGAGTGAGGCGGATTAGTTCGCAAGGCGCAAATTGACAGCAATCGCCAAGTACTTTGCTGGCGCCTGAATCTGCTGTAGATTGGTTTGGAATCCCCCAACCTTCAAAACGAGCCCAGTGTTTGCCATGAACAGTACTCAACGAACCAGACAGAATGCCCAGGGAGCACCCCACCCGGCAACTGCTTTCATCCTGACCCTCCTATCCGCCCTCTTCCTGCAACAAAGCCCTGTCCTGGCGCAGGAATTACCCACCATCGATGCGGTGGTTGAAGACGCCACAGCAATGGAGGGTTTCTTCAACCTTTACTGGCAAGAAGACAGCGGCAAGCTCTACTGGGAAATTGATCAACTCGATACGGAATTTATCTACCAGGTTTCCATGGGTTCCGGCCTGGGCTCCAACCCAATCGGCATCGACCGCGGACAGCTGCGAGGCACCTATGTGCTGTCGGCGCAGCGGGTAGGCCCTCGGATTCTATTGGTTGAACCTAACTACCGTTACCGGGCAAGCAGTGACAATGCACTGGAGAGACAGGCCGTCGAAGACGCCTTCGCGCCATCGGTAATCTGGGGATTCGACATTGTTGCCACAGAGAATGATTCCATTCTGGTTGATGCCAGCGATTTTTTCCTGCGCGATGCCCGTGATGTCATCGGTACAATCTCCAGCCGCAACCAGGGGAATTATAGTCTCGACAAGAGCCGCAGCGCCTTCTATCTGGACAACACCAAAGTGTTCCCGGAGAACGTGGAAGTGGAAGTCATGCTCACTTTCACCAGCAATAATCCGGGTAACCTGGTAAATGCGGTGGCGGCGACGGGTAACTCAATTACCCTGCGCCAGCACCACTCCATGGTGAAGTTGCCTGATGATGGCTTTCAGACAAGACTCGCTGATCCCAGGATCGGCACCAATGGACCAAATATTCAGGACTACGGCACCGCAATCGACGATGACATGCAGCTTCGCCTGGTTGCCAAACATCGCCTGGAAAAAAGAAACCCCGCGGCCGCCCGTTCTGAGGTTATCGAGCCCATTGTTTACTACGTGGATTCCGGCACACCGGAACCGATCAAGAGCGCGCTTATTGAAGGTGCTTCCTGGTGGAACCAGGCCTTCGAGGCGGCAGGATTCATCGATGCCTTCCAAGTCAGGGAACTCCCTGCCGGCGCCGACGCCCAGGACATTCGCTATAACATGATTCACTGGACCCATCGCCGTACACGGGGCTATTCCTATGGCAACTCGGTCACGGACCCGCGTACGGGTGAGATCATCAAGGGCAATGTAAACCTGGGCAGTCTACGATTACGCCAGGACTATCTCATTGGCCAGGGACTAATACCCGGCTTCGAATATCTTGAGTCCGTCGCAGACGACAACGAGGCATCGGTCAACATGGCGCTGGATCGGGTGAGGCAACTGTCTGCCCATGAAGTCGGGCACACCCTGGGCTTTCCCCATAACTATCTCAGCAGCTCCTATGGCAGGGAGAGTGTCATGGATTACCCGGCACCGCTCATTGAGATCACTGAAGACGGACGACTGGATCTGTCCAACGCCTATCCCCAACGCATCGGCGAATACGACAAGCTTGCGGTGCGCTATGCCTATGAGCAGTTCCCGGCAGGCAGTGACGAGTCTGAAGAGCTGCAAAAGATTGTGCAGGAAAGCCTGGATCGCGGCCTGTTGTTCATGGCGCACAATAACAATAACTTCATCGGTGCGGGACATCAGTTTGCCAGCGTCTGGGACAATGGTGACAACCTGGTCGACCACCTCAAGCATGAGATCGAAGTCAGGCGCATTGGTCTCAATAATTTCACTGAGGCGGTGATTCGCGATGGTGAGCCGCTGTCTTCGCTGGAAGTAGTCCTGCTGCCCCTTTATATGCACCATCGATTCCAGCTCAACGCGGCGGCACAGAGTATTGGTGGCGCCAACTATCACTATGCCCTGCGCGGTGACGGCCAGGATGCATTTACCATTATCGATGGCGAGGAACAGCGCGATGCATTGGAGACGGTGCTGTCCACACTGACTGTAGAGTTCCTTGCCCTGCCCCCGGCTATTCTCGAATTGCTTTCACCTGCAGCGTACCGCCATAACCAGGGCGAGGTTTTTCCCGGCCGCACAGGACTATTGTTCGATGCCCTGGGAGCAGCGGAAGGTTCAGCCAATTTTTCTGTGCAGCAACTATTGCATCCATCTCGCATGGCGAGACTGGTTGCCTATGGCAGCATGGGAGACTACCCCGACCTGGAAGAAGTTATCGATCGACTCATCGAGGTAACATGGGGAGCGGATCAACCGGATGATGGGTACCACCAGCGGTTACTCAATGTCATTCAGCGGGTAACTATTGACGAGATGATGTCCCAGGCAGCGGACCTGGAAAATAGTGGAGAGGTTAGAGCCGTGCTTTCCCATCGACTCGATCAGCTCGCTGACCAACTGGAGCGACGACGCAATGCCAGTGCCCACGAAGCTGTGGCCGCCGAAGACATCAGGCGCTGGCAGCAGCGCGACGGCAGCATCCCTGCCGATGCACTACAGATGCCAGCGGGCGATCCAATCTAGGTGTTGCAAGCAGGTATCTAGAAGGTACTGCTGATCTTGAAGGTGAGGACAGGGCCGGTGGTCGAGCAATTGTTTTCCAGCTCTTCCACCAACTGATCGATAATGTGGCCAACATAGCGAACCCGTTCGCGGCAGCGAATGGAATCGGTGGCATTACGCACATCGAGTCGCATAGTGTAGTCGTTGAAGACGATAGCTTCCGCAAAAGCAGTTACCCAGGGCTGGCGGTTCTCTGACAACAGGTCATCGATGTCGTAAAAATTGTAATCGCCATCAACCCGGTCTCGAATCTGCATACCCCAATTGAACCGCCGTTCCGGGATGTCGTGGCGAAAACCCAGTTCAAACTCGCCACGGTGATAAAAGGTGAATGACCGCTCCTGCTGGGTGAACGGATCTTTTACTTCTGAATCCCTGATGTCGAACCTGCCATTAACCAGCACATTGGGAAGGCCGAGAGGTGTTAGCCTCACACTGGCACGCACACTGGCGACATACATCTCGCCGGGGCCGATATTGCCTGATGCCGACTGCAGGTTGTCTGGAGATGGAGACACATCCACTCGCTGCAGGAAATCCTTGTGCCGATGCTTGTAGACATTCGCGCTGACGACACCCAGATCATCAGGCAGGCGAAATTCGGCAGTGAAGTTATAGTTCCACCAGTAATCTGGCCTGAGATATCGATTGCCCGCCAGGGTATTGGTGTCGTTATCCTGACTGTCGGTAGTGGCAACGAAGTTGGTAAAGCTCATCTGGCGGACAAACTTCTCCACCATCATGCGCAACTGAATTGTTGGCGTGATGTCGAAGCGATAATCGAACTTGGGCTTGAAAAAACTGAAGTCCCGCTTGTTGCTAAACTCGCCGCTTTGCTCGATCTCCGAGTATTCGTAAACCAGGGAAGATTCCAGGGTCATGCGTGAATTGATGCGCCAGTTGTGAATGGCAAATGGTTCATAGCGAACTTCTTCTACCGTCGTCTTGTCGTTGTCCACGGCAACGGGTACCAGGCCACCGTGACTATCCGCTGGTATGCCAGTACTCGATGCCAAGCCCAGTTTAAGCGCAGCATCCATCGTCGTCTGTGCTCGCTCGGCACCTACTTCCAGGTTGTGCCCTGCGAAAACATCGAAGGTGTAGGAGCTGCGGAAAATCTGTTCCTGGATAACTGTCTGGGAATCCAGGTAGAGATTTTTATCCAGACTATTATCACCAAGGACCCGAAAGCGCTCGCGGGTTGTCCCGGTTTCGTTCTCATTGGCAATCAGCAGGGCTTTGAAACGAGAGCCGTTGTTGAAATTTAATTCGTAGTCACCCCCAACTTCCCAGTTGCGCTGGGTCGCAGGTACATCCTCAAACTCTACCAGGGGATCGAAGGCACCATCGCGCAAGTTGATTGTAGTGCGATCAACGGTAGTAGGATTGTCGTTGCGCGCATATAACGCGTTGAAGCGAGCACTGCTCCTTGCGCTAAACGAGTAATCGAGATTTGTAGAGAGTGAATAGTTGTTCTGCTTGACAATACGATCTTCGTAAACTCGATCGTTAGGAGATCGATCTATCAGAATGCTTTCCTCGTACGCCGCCTGGTGATCATACTGTGGCTGGGCAGAGGCGCTCACCAGCAGGTTCAGGTTTTCGAACTGGTTGCTGTAGGCAATAGAGCCACCAGGCCGGGTTTCCTGGTCCTTGTAATAATCTGTCAGCACATCGACTCGTAAAGAAGAAGTATCCAGCTGTTCCGACAGAATGATATTCAGAATCTGTCCGCTGCCGCGCACATCGAGGTCACCACTGGTACCGCGGATGAGTTCGATGTAATCAACCTGGTCTGCATCGATGCGGGTGAGTTGCAACTGGGTATTGTTGTCTTTGCCAGCGGTCCGCTTCCCGTTGATCAGGATCTCGGTGCTGCCTCCGCCACTGCCGAGTCCGCGACCACCGCGGCTGGCATTGCGATTCGATCCACCCGGCTGACGAAATCCAGCACCCCCGCCGCCGCCAGCGACATTGACACCGGGAATGCGATTCACCATATCCATGGCGGTAAGCGGGTTCCATTCCACAAAGTATGAGGCGGGATAGACGACAGTGGATTCGTCGCCCACATTGTCCTGGGCGATCGCGGAAAACGAGATGGCCGCAAGAAAGGCGGCACATAAAAAGCCAGTGACGCCGGGATAGCCTTTGCTGAGGGTCTTAGCCAAGAGAGATCCTCTCTTATTGTTGGACGCTTGTAAGTCTCGTTATTCGTGGCCTGCCGATGTGCCAGTACTGAGGATTCTGGTGGCAGCCTTGTTTAAGCGCCTAAATTATAAGAAATTTCCCGGCCCGGTATTGTCACAAATTGCGTCAAACAGTCTCCCCAGCATGTTGAGTCCTGGCCGAGAGTAGATAGCTCGACCACGGGGGGGAGGACTCAGCACCCGGGCGCGCAGGGCTAGGCCTCAACCACGCACCTGGCCGGGTCGGACTCGCTTAGCACACTGGTCATGTGGCCAGTGGCGATATAGTCTGCTGCCAGCTTGCCCGCCATGGGGCCACGACCAAAGCCCGAAGAAGATAATCCACTGACTATAAACAGATTGTCGCGAATCGGAATCCTGCCGATGATCGGCGCACCATCGAGAGAGAATGGCATCATCCCCGCCCAGGTGCGCGAGATTGGCAGGCTTGCCACCAGCGGAATCACTTCTGCCGCATGGCCGCGGTTTACCTCGATACCCGATTGTTCCGGCGTGGTGTTGTAGCCGATTGCCTCGCGATCACCACCAAAGATGATCTCGCCGTTCTTGCGCTGGCGGCCATAAAGGTGCCGGGTCACCCTTCTACCATTCTTGTGGGTCAGGTTTGGAGGCGTCACATCATCCGAACCATTATCCCTGCTCCAGGCAAATGCCGACTCTGCAGAACCAATTGTATGGAATACCCTGGCGGGCAAGCTCTCGGTGGCCCACATCTGGCCGCGCACGGGCACAATGGGAACCTTGATGCCCAGCATCTGCCCGACCGGATTACACCATGCGCCTGTCGCCAGCACCAGGGTCTGGCAACGAAACTCCGCTGACTGTGTTCGCAGCACGTAGCCGCCTCGACTCTGGGGTGTAATGCTCTGCACATTCTGACCAGTATTGATAACAGCACCAGCAGTCTCGGCAGCATGGACAAATGCACGCGTGGTTTTCACCGGGTCGGCCTGGCCCCGTTGCGGCCTATACAGATAGCCCAGCAATTCTCCGCTGGCGTCTGGTTCGATCGCTCTTGCCTCGCGCGGCGACAGCAACTCCACCTCATAGCCACCGGCGCGTTCGTTGGTGACCTGGTCCTGGTAATACTCGTACTGTTCTTCTGTATGAATCGCGGTCAACGTGCCCGAAAGGCGGAACTCCATGTCATAGCCGAGATCGATCTGCATGCGCTTGAAGATCTCGACACTGCCGGCGGTGAGATAGGAAAGCAGATTGGGATTGCTGCCCCAACCGGAACCGCCGAGGCCGCCCATGTTCTGTCCTGAAGCTTCAGAAGCGATCGCGCCACGCTCAAGCAGCATGACATCTGCGCCCTGCTCTGCCAGGTGGAAAGCGGTGGACGCGCCGGCGATACCGCCGCCGATGATGATGATTTCTGCTTCGTTAACACTGCCCTGGGCAGCGATAGTGCGCGGCAATGCCCCGGCTGCTGCAATCGCGCCAATGCCAGAAAGCACGTGGCGTCTGCTGAATGTGTTTGGATTATTGCCCTGATTCACTGAGATAGCGTCCCTTATTCTTTTCAATCGAGAACTATAATAAACGAGGGGGCAGAGTAACAATACAGTTCTGTATTTATTACCCTGCCCCCTCTTTTCAGTTCAGGCAGTTATCTGGCGAGCAGACTATAGATTGAAGTAATCTACATCAGAGCTGGTCAAGGAAACGCCTACGAGAGTGGCCACTGTGAGGTAGCCGTCTCCACCGCCATCTGCATCAACCTGGATCAGGGTATCACTACCCGAAGACTGGAAGTTCAGATAACCACCTGTGAATGCGGAGTTATCGTGCGGCGCATCAACAGAATCCAACAGCGTGGTGAGATCGAGCACGTCGGATTCTGCCTTGGAGAACCCTGTGATGGTCTGCTGTCTGAACAGAACCACCTCGTCGATAGCCGGTCCATTTGCAGTACTAACTCGACTGGAAATCTCGAAGGGATAGAGAATTGTTCCAATCCCGCCGTGAGCTGTAAAAGACAGGCTCTTCTGCTCCCACTGCATGTCAGAATTGGTGTTATTACCTGAGTAAGTGAATCTTTCAAGTGCAGGACCAATTACTACCTGCACTTCTGCGTCGTCGGTTCTAAGCGGGTTTTTGGACATTGCGAAGCCCAGGACATGAGGTTCACCCGCCTGCACCTCAACAATCTGTACGATCTTGCCGCGATCGAATGCGTTCAAGTCTATGCTGTAATCACCATCCGCCGGCTCCCACAATGTGCTTATCCAATCTATACGTTGCACATTCCAGCCGTTCTGAGGATCTACCGGATTAGATTCAAACGATCCGTTTTTGATGATGTTGCCTTCGACTTCAAACAGCTCGCTGACTGTCACATCTACTGTGGCAGTACTTTCTAATCCCGCGGCATCCTTGATGGTATAGGTAAAGCTGGCGGCGCCATGGAAATCGGAATCTGGCGTAAATTCAACTGCGCCATTAACAATTCCGACAGAGCCATTAACCGCACCCTGTACCGAGGAGAGAGAAATGGTATCGCCGGTATCTGGGTCGCTATCATTACCCAACAGCGTGCTTGCAGCCAGGGTGAGCACCTGACCTTCATCGGTAGTGGCCTTGTCATTGACAGCCAGCGGCGCATCGTTGGCGCCGTTAACCGTAACGGTCAGTGTCGCCGTATCTGAATTACCATTTGCATCGGTAATCTTGTAAGTGATGGTATCTGTGTGGCTGCCGCCTGCACCCAGTGATGCATACGCACCATTGTCGTCATAGAGATAATCACCATCCTTGTCGACCTTGATGGTGGCGCCACCAGACAACTCAATCGTTACTGAGTTACCAACCATGGCAGTACCATTAACCTCGGTCACATCTGCGGGTGGCTGGTTGCCCTGGGTGTCGTTGTCCAGCACATTGCCTGCAACCGTCGCGGACGGTGATTGACCATAGGTGCCCACTGTGAAACCGTTCCAGGCCTCTTTGTTCTGGCTGGTCCAGGTCAGCCTATCTACTGAGCCGTCGATTTTGAGGACACCATTGAACTCTCCACCTGAGGTAATGCCGTACTGGCCATTGCCAAAATCAGTGGGAGAAATATCCGGAGAATCACCGTATTTTCCTGGCCCCTGGCTAACGATCTCGAAGTTCTGATCAAATTTATAACCGTTTGAGTTCATGCTGTTAACAGCGAAGAACAGATTATCTACAGGCTCCGAGAAAGTAAGATTACGTGGCGAGAAGTCGGTTCTGGCACCATCATAATGCCCGCCGCCAGAGAACGCCTCATTAAGACCAATGATGTCCCATTGCACAGGTGGACCATCTACCTCGGCGCTTGTATAAGGCCGATCGAGAGGGTTAGGTTCGATGAACTCTGAGGTATTCGAATTGTACTGCAAGAGTTCAGAGTATGGTTGTCCTTGTCCAAAAAGGTTTCTATCAGCTCTTCACTTGCCACACCTTCT
>CAYTLI010000060.1:0-14285 GCA_964438455.1 uncultured Pseudohongiella sp. | reverse complement strand
AGGCTGAAGTTGCTGTGGCGGCATTCGCCAGTGGAGTGGCAGTAGCAGCCAACATGCATATCGGTGGTTTCGATACCCATGGCAACCATGATCAGAACCATGCCAATCGCCTCGATCAGCTGCTCTCCGGGGTAGACCACCTATGGAATCAGATTGAGACTAATGGGCTGGCAGACAGAGTCACTGTCATCGTTGCTTCAGATTTCGGTCGCACACCTTTTTACAATGATGGGCGTGGAAAGGACCACTGGAATGTGACTTCGCTGATGGCAATGGGGGCAGGGGTGAGAGGCAATCGGGTGATCGGTGGTACCGACAATCATGTGGAGGCACTGCGGATTAATCCTGCGACCCTGGCGCTTGATCCCAACGGTATCCAGTTGACGCCCGAACACGTCCATGTGGCCCTGCGCAGGATGGCAGGAGTGACGCCGGGGCTGGATAGCCAGTTTGGAATCAGCTCTCAATACATAAACCTGTTTTCCTGATCGCTATGTTGGAAGCTTCTCAATTTCCCGGGTTTCGGGCAGTTTCGAGTGCAGAAATGTGCAGTAGATCAACAATTTACGCCTCACACTTGGCCAATATTGTAGGTGCTGAATGATTGTGGATGGGCTAAGAAGTCATGAACAACAGTAGACGCAAGTTTCCCAGGGTGCCTCTGCAGGGTAAGGTTGACCTGCAATTGGCGGGTATTGAGCGTAGCGGCGAGCTGATGGACATCTCACCGTCAGGCCTGCAGATTGAATGTCGGCATCACCTGGTCGAGCATCTCAGCAACTTCAAGTCAGAAGCTGGCTTGTTTCCCCATTTTGAATTGCGCTTCAAGTTAGCCAGGCATGGCGGTGCGGCGATTAAATCGATCTGTGATGTTTCCTATTGCCGAAGACTAAGCCAGGACAAGTATTACCTGGGCCTGAAATTTATCTCTCTTTCGGAAGCAGACGAATCCCGGGTAATGGATTTTATCGATCATGCCGCTGCGGCTTGAGTCTCGGTAGATCCGGAGATTCGCCCAGGCGTGCCCTGAACTCGAATTCTCATTCGCCAGCGTATCCATTATCATAGGCGCCATGCGTATTTGCGGCGCCATCCTTCTCGGTTTTTCCCTCTCTTTCTCTGCTCTGGCACAAGAGCAGGACTTTTCTGTCTGGCTGGCAGAACTGCGCGCAGAAGCTGCCGCCCTGGGCTTCAGCGAAACCACACTGGCCACCCTGGATACACTCGAACCGCTGGAGCGGGTGCTTGAACTGGATAACAGCCAACCAGAATTTGTGCAGACCTTTACCCGCTATCTGGGCTTGAGAGTGACACCCCGGCAGGTCAGTCGTGGACAGGAATTGTTACAGCAGCATGCAGTGTTGCTCGACGAGGTTCGCCAGCGCTATGGCGTGCAGCCTCACTACCGGGTGGCGTTCTGGGCTGTAGAAAGTAACTATGGCAGTGCCACAGGCGGTTTTACCGTACTGGAGGCTCTTGCCACCCTCGCTTTCGATCCGCGAAGAGCGGATTGGTTTCGTAACCAGTTGCTGACCGCGCTTCGCATCATCGATGAGGGGCATATTCAGCCCGAACGGATGACCGGTTCCTGGGCGGGAGCTATGGGCCAGCTGCAGTTCATGCCTACTGTTTTTTATCAATATGGTGTCGATGGTGACGACGACGGCAGGATCGATATCTGGAATAGTCTGCCCGATATTTTTCACTCGGCTGCGAATTTCCTCAGCAATCTGGGTTGGAAGGGAGATGAACGCTGGGGGCGCGAAGTGCTCATACCAGATGATTTTGATTTCAGCCAGGCTGGAACAGGAACGCGCAAATCCCTGCAGGAGTGGCGCGATATCGGCGTAACCCAGCTCAATGGCGCGCCGATTCCGGTTGTTGCGGGCATGCAGGCATCTGTCATCCTGCCGGCAGGCGCGGATGGACCAGCCTTCCTCGCTTACGCAAATTTCCGCGCCACCATGGGCTATAACCCATCGACTTTCTATGCATTGACTGTAGGTCACCTGGCCGACCGTTATACCGGTGGCTCGGCTATTCAGAACATGCCAGAAAATGAGCAGGCTCTGAGTGTGGCCGATGTGCGCGAGATGCAGGAGTTGCTGAATGCCAATGGTTTCGATTCCGGAGTGCCAGATGGGCGGGTAGGAAGGCAAACCAGAAGTGCCATTCGCGCGTATCAACAAAGTAGAAATATGCCAATGGATGGATATGCATCAATAAGCCTGCTGAATTCCCTGCGAAACTAACCCGCTTCAAGCTGTACTGAAACTTTCTGCCGACATGTCTTACGCGATTCCCTCTGATCTTGCGCTCCAACGCTTCCGTCGTGTTGCAACGATAACGCTGATCGCCGTTTATTTCCTGATCCTGGTAGGAGCGAGCGTGCGTGCGTCCGGGGCTGGCATGGGGTGTCCTGACTGGCCCACATGTTTTGGTAGCTGGATTCCGCCCACCGACGAATCTCAGCTTCCGGCCAATTACCAGGAAATCTACGCCGAACTGGGTTACGCAGACACGCGATTCAACGTGGTAAAAACCTGGACCGAATATACCAACAGGCTGGTAGGGGTCAGTATCGGCTTGCTGATTTTTATCACTGCCTGGTTGTCATGGCCTCTGCGCCATTTCAGTCGTGCGCTGACTATTGCCTCTGTCGCCAGTTTCTTGATGGTGGGCTTCCAGGGCTGGTTGGGCGCGAAAGTGGTGAGCTCCAATTTGCAGCCGGGTATGATCACTCTGCATATGCTGATGGCGCTTGCCATCGTGGGTGCATTGTTATTTGCCCTGGCCCAGAGTCGTCGCCAACTGATGGCGACGCAACCGGTGTTGGGCATCGATCAGCGCTTTCCCAAATGGCTGGCGATCGTACTGGGGATGACCGTGCTGCAGGTGGCCATGGGCACCCAGGTCAGGGAAATGACCGACATCATTCGCGAGAGTCAGGGTGAAGAACTGCGCTCCCTTTGGATCGAAGCCATGCCCTGGTTCTTTTACGTGCACAGAAGTTTTTCCGCATTGGTTTTGTTTGCCAACTTATGGCTGGCCTATATGCTGATCAATTCATTGGGTTGGCTGCATACGCTGACCAGATTGACCTTTGCCATGATCGCGGTGATTGCAATCTCGGTATTGTCTGGTGCCACCCTGGGTCATCTGGGCATGCCGGCATTGGTGCAACCCCTGCACCTGTTAGCAGCGACCCTGTTGTTTGGTCTGCAATTCCTGATCTGGATGAGCTATCGCCATTCCCGCGACAGCTCAGCCATTGCCTGAATCACGGCGTTAAAGGGTCAGGTCTCACCTGAAAATGCAACACCAGCGGTTTCGTCCCTTGTCCGCCTTCTTTTAGCCAGGGTGTTCGATCACCACTGGGTACCCATATACCACGGCCTTTCCAGCCTGCGTCCGCATCATCTATTCGGCCCTCGAAGCCCTTGGTATAGAAGCCAAGAGGGTAGGGCACTCTCAGGGTGTGGAATTCCCCGTCCACATAAGCATGCACGCCATCGAAGAGGTTGCCGGTAACAATAGGGACGTCTTCGCCCAGCCCGAGGCTATTGTGTTGGTCTACCCAGGTGTAATAGCTGGACTCAACACTAAACTCAGGCAGTTCCTGAAATCCTGGGCCAGGCAAACGATGGAATGACCAGCCCTCGGGACAATGGTCTCCTGTTGCTGTTGGACCATTGAGCGGGCCTGTACATTTGCGACGATCAAATTCGCCCAGGTGACCACTGCCCAGGGATACCCAAACCACACCATCCTTGTCGATGTCGGCCCCGCGCGAGCCGAACCCGGGTAGCGGAACGTTGTACTTCTCACCCAGGCCAGTTGCGGGATCGAAGCGTACGATTGCGCCAGGATAACCGAAGGCATTTGATCCCCACACTGAACCATCGGCAGGATTGGGCATCACCGCGTAGAAGCTTGCCGGCACGCGCATGTCTTTCGTTGGGTCTGCTGCTTCCCCAGGTTCCGTCCATTCGTCCACCTGGCCATTGCCATTGGTGTCGAGTATCAGCGGCGACCAGCCTTGAGCGCTTGCTGCGTCACCTGTTTCCAGGAACTCATTGGTCTTCAGCCAGCCGACAACGTTGCCACCGCCGCTGGTCCACAGGGTGTTTTCTTCATCGTAGGCGAACTGCAGGTGGTGGGTGCTGAAGCAGGTATCAACAAAGGTATATTGTTCTGTTTCCGGGTCGTAAACCGATAGATGTCTGCCAGCCCGTTGGGTGGGAAACAGTTGTGCCGAAGGATGGTCACTGCCTTCTTTGCAGAAGTCCGGATTGTCAGGACCGCGAATTCGGGC
Source organism: uncultured Pseudohongiella sp. (assembly GCA_964438455.1). Lineage (GTDB taxonomy): Bacteria > Pseudomonadota > Gammaproteobacteria > Pseudomonadales > Pseudohongiellaceae > UBA9145. Next base: position 9,970 of record CAYTLI010000060.1, on the reverse strand, counting down.
GGTGTACCAGACGCGACCGTCCTGATCCAGCATGGGATTATGGGCATTGGCCCGGCTGTCCCAGAGTATCTGGTCACCCCAATAGGCTGATGGCGCAGAAGGGGGTGTTGATGCCGTGGTCGGCGTGTCCGGATCCCTGACTGGTGCATTAATCACCGTAGCGGTGTTTGCTACCGGATCGAGCACGGGAAATTCGTCGGTACTCAACTCGGGCGCACCGTATAGTGGTCCATAGGCGTTAACTGTGGGATCACGGCGGTCGGTGCCGGAGAGATCGTGCATATAAGCTTGTGGATTCGACCAGTCCCGCACCGTCACCACTACGTTACGCTCGATCCCACTGGGTCGTTCCGGTTTCGCGAAGGGGAGTTCACCATCGGCGATGCGCTGGGTCCAGTCGCCCAGATATTTGAATGGCACGCCATCCAGTCTGCCACTGAGTTGATTAAACATTCCCTGACCGGCCTGACCAGAGAGTACCCTGCGCATCCATGCCTGTTCATGGGTTTCAAAATCACCGAAGAATTCGGGTATGGTTCGCGTCGACAACTGACCTAGCTGATGACAGCCAACACAGCCCATGTTTTTCATCCAGGTGAGATAGGCATTCAGGCCACCGCTGACATTAGCCAGTTCCTCTTCTTCCGGTAAATCCATCATCGAGTACCAGTAGGCGGCGGGATACACCAGGGCTGCTTCGGTATCGTCCGCTGCCAGGTTGGCTTGCAAGGCTAATTGTTCGCCTGGCACGGCTTGCTGTTTGGCCGAATCCGCCAGACCGTAGCCGCGTACCCATACCTGGTAGTTGGCATCCGGCAGATCCGGTATCAGGAATTCGCCAGCATCATTGGTGGCCACGATGCGTGCGAAGAAGGTGTCGAATTCGCCAGTTTCCGCGATAACCCAAACCCCGGCCTCCGGGCCGGCGCTGCTGGTCACGGAACCTGCAATGGCACGGTCGTCGCCCGGCAAGACTTGCGCGACAGTAGTTTCCGTATCACTTTCCGGTGTCGAAGAATCCTGGGGGCTACAGCTGATGAGCAGGGCTATGCAGCCGGTGAGGAAAATGGAGCCGATTGTTTTTTTCATGGTGGGTCTCTTCATAGCTCTCTATAGCTCTCTATAGCTCATTAAAGTGGGTCTCTGCGAGCAGGCCCTGCTGCAGTATAACGGGGTTATGCGTTGTGGCGTCAATTGCCACGTGACCATGCGTTCAATGCCAATGCTGCTGCGGTGGGAGCAGGTGAGCTGCTTAAGATGCTAACATTGCCGCACTTTAGAACCAGCGAGACTCAACTATGCAAAACAAAGAATTTGACTTGATTGTCTACGGAGCAACCAGTTTCGTCGGACAGATCATGTGTCGCTACCTGGCTTCGGAGCACAAGGAAGCCAACTTTACCTGGGTGATGGCGGCTCGCTCTGAATCCAAACTGCAGTCATTGAAGGAAGAGTTGGGTGAAGACGCTGCGCAAATTCCTTGCATAGTTGCAGACTCTTTTGATGAAGCTGCGCTAAGAAGTCTTTGCGAACGCACAGAAGTCATCGTATCGACGGTAGGGCCATATGCCCTGTATGGGGAGTTGCTGGTGAAGGCATGTGCCGAGACTGGCACAGACTATTGCGACATAACCGGTGAATCCCACTGGGTCAGGCAGATGATCAGCAAGTATGACGATGTCGCCAGGAACAGTGGTGCCAGAATTGTTAATTGCTGTGGATTTGATTCCATTCCATCAGATCTGGGTGTGAAGTTCCTGCAACAACGAGCGACGGAAGAATTTGGCCAGACCTGCAATCGCGTCAAGATGCGAGTTAAGGCCAGCAAGGGAGGTGCCTCCGGTGGCACGATCGCCAGCGGCGTTAATCTTTATAAACAAGCAGCCAGGGATCCAGAGTTACGCGAAGAGTTGAAGGATCTTTACTCCATGTGTCCGGATGATCATGGCAATGAAGCCAGGCAGCACTCGGTAAATGCGGCGGAGTTTGACCAGGATTTTGAAGCCTGGATAGGTCCTTTCATTATGGCAGGTATCAATACTCGTGTGGTGTTGCGCAGCATCGCGCTCACCGGGAATAGTTATGGCGCACCGTTTTACTATGATGAAGCCACGCTTGCCTCGGATGGAAAAGCTGGCGAGAAACGCGCGAAAAAACTGGCTTCGGGTGCGAAGATGCTGATGTTGGTCATGGGTCTTCCTCCTCTGCGTTGGCTGGCCACTCGTTTCTTCCTGCCCAAACCGGGTGAGGGGCCCACTCCGCAGGAGCAGTTGGAGGGATTTTTCGATATTCGTTTCCACGGTCGCACCGAGGCGGGTGACCAGATCCGCGTCAAGCTTACTGGTGATCGTGACCCCGGCTATGGATCAACCGCGAAGATGCTGGCCCAGGCGGCCATCAGTTTGCACCGGGCTGTAGACAAGGAAGAGAAACCGGGTGGATTCTGGACCCCGGCTGCTATCTTCGGAGAAGACCTGCATCGCAGGCTTGAATCCTACGCGGGATTCGAGTTCGAAGTGCTGGCTACGGAACGTGCCGAAGCAGAAGCGCAAGCAGAGCAGGAGATAGATCAGGCGGCTGAATAAGTCCCCTGCGCGGCATTTCCCTATCGGGATGTAACCATTGAGCAGAAGCAGCGTCTCACTAGTATGGACCTACTGTTGAAGAAGGTTCATAAACTGAGTGTTTGCGCTTGGTTTCGGCTGTGGGTCTCATCCCCGGGGCTCGCAGCCGAACCCTTTTTTGGCGATCTAATGGATGGCGCAAATTTGCTTCTATATCCAAAACCGGGCCGGGACAAGTAGAATCACTGGTTTCTATTCAAGCTGGTCCGCAATGATGAAAAGTGATCGATCGATGGAGAGCACTGTTCCCCAGGGTACCTGGGAGCAGATTAGAAGATTCCTGGTGTTTCAATTGAAGTTGTATGTGGAAGCGATCAGAGATGTGTTTCTCAGCGGTCTGGCGTTACTCGCGTTCCTGATCGACCTGGTCTTACAACTCAAAGGTGAGCGCAGTCTGTTCGAGAAGCTATTACAGCTGGGGCGTCGTTCCGAGAGAGCGATTAATCTTTTTAATCAACACGATGACGAGCTGGCAGGTGTGTCGTCGATTGACGGCATCGTGCGAGAAGTTGAGGACCGAATCAAACAGCGGCGATAGTAGCCGGTCCCGCTGATCTCAATATGCCGCCAATTTTGTAATTTATCAGGGGTTCCGGTATGTTCGGAACCCGACGCAAACTTCATTAATTGGATCCGATGCCCAATCCATTGCTCCTCTTTGCTGCCCAGATAGCCGCCATTATGGCTGTGCTGTTACTGGCAGCAGGCTACCTGAAGTCCGATCCACGAGCAGCCAGTGCCCGCGTTTTCGCAGTAATAGCCATTTTCGTTGTGTTCTATCTGCTCAATGGTATGACCGGACCCAATATCGAGCCGGCTTTTCGCATTGACCTGAGTCCAATTGGTCTTCTGATCAGCACGGGTACAAGCGCAATCTGCGGCTTGTTCATGATTTACTGTTTCCTGGTATTCCAGGAACAGGAGCAGTTCCCGATAACGCTGGGCGCTGCGTTCGCTTTGCAAGTCTCTCTCGATCTTCTGTTAACCCTGCTGGATGGTAGTGCAGAAAACGCAGGCGACGGACCAGCGCTGCTGGCAACCAGCATGGATGTACTGCAGCTAGTCTTCGTCGGTTTCGCTATGTACTGGACACTTAAAGGGTGGCGTGCAGATCTGGTAGATGATCGAAGGGTGTTTCGCTGGTTCATCATAGGTGTCCAGGGTGCGCTGATCTTCACCATCGTATTTGTGGAAAACTTCATGTTGCCCGGTGGTTCGCCGAACAACGCCACTGAACAGGCGGTCATTGTTTACGCGATTGCTCTACTCACCCTTGGTATGTTGCTCGTCGCATTGCGCTTTGATTTTGTCTCGCTGAGCAATGTCATTCGCAAGGTAGCGGAGTTGACAGAAGAGGAGGTCGAGGAGAGCTTCAAGACTTTCGATGTGGATGGATTCAACCAGGTGTTTCGGGACGGGCATCTGTACCGTGAAGCCGGACTGACTATTTCCATGCTGGCTAAGAAGTTGAGTATGCCCGAATACCGTCTTCGTTCTTTTATTCACAAACAACTGGGGTTTCGTAACTTCAATGCGATGCTTCACCAATATCGGATTGAGGACGCCAGCAAGGCTCTGGCAGAAGCGGAGAACCAGAATGTACCGGTTCTCACTATCGCGTTATCTGTTGGCTACCAGTCGATCACGCCTTTCAATAACGCCTTCCGCCAGATAATGGGCGTCACGCCTTCTGAATATCGCAAGCAGAATCTGAATCCCTGAAATATTGCCCCTCAGGGCTCCATTCCAGACAACCGGTCAATCACTGGATTTGCTTTGAGCCGTTGCGGTATTCTTGCTGTCAGGCTTGTGTTGATCGCTTCATGGTGGAGTGCTTGCCGCTGCAAGCGGCATCATTGATTAAACTCAATGTATTCTCCGGCGGCTAGGCTAGGATGATGCTGCCGGTTTAGTGTCTCCCACGTTCAGATTATGCGCTTCTGAACCGATATCCTTTGGAAATACTAGTCTTGCTCAACCCGTGCCAAGAAAAGCAAACAACTCACGGGCAAGAAGCGGAACAAGCCAGGGCCAGGATACTGGCCTAAGAACAATAATTTTCGGGAGGGCAGCAGTTGAACGAACTCGTCTATAACTTCGCTGTATGGCTGGATGACATGCAGTGGAGTACCATGCTTCACGAATCCTATTACATGTACAACTGGGTGGAATCGACCCATGTACTGACACTAATGGTTAGTCTCGGGATGCTGTTCCTGATCGACTTGCGTATGTTGGGCTACGCACTGCCGGATGTTCCCGCGAGCAAGATCGCCGAACGCCTGAATGTTCCCATGCTGATCGGATTTACTGTGATGTTCATTACCGGGATCCTGCTGTTCTATGCAGTACCGGTTCGCACATCCCAGAGTCTCTGGTTCCGCATCAAGATGGTGCTACTGGTGGCTTGTGCGGTTAATGCCTTTCTGTTTCACAAGCGCATGAATGAATCAGTAGCCAGTTGGGACAATGAACCGAAGGCGCCGAGCCGGATCAGGTCGGGGGCCATGCTCTCGTTGGGATTCTGGTCCATCATTGTGATATGTGGTCGTTTCATCGCCTACGACTGGTTTGATTGCGGCCCGGACTCTTCCGGACTGATCGCCGCAATCTCTGGTTGTGTCGATGGTCAAACACGATTCTAACGCTGCGAGGACTGTACTATGCCAATTTCATTTTTCTCGGCCTACTCAAGAACCCTGTCTGCCGCAGCAATCATCGTTCTGTCAGTCTACATCTTCTACGGTGGCGTCAGCGGTGCTGTCTATCCGGGCTTGTTGGGCTTGTTCGAATGGTTGGAAACAACGCCGTTCGGCTATATCGGCAAAACCTGGGGTGCGGCTTTTGCTTTTGTGGAAGCCATTCACTTGCTTGGCCTGGCGGTACTGGGCGGATGCGTTATTGCCAGTGATGGCAGGTTGCTTGGCCTGGTTTTAACCGATGTCGATGCCCATACAGTTTTTCAGCGGACCAATAAAGTATTTTTCTGGGCCCTGGTAACTCTTCTCGCTACCGGAGTATTTATGGCCTGCGGAGTGGCAACCAAGATCTACTACTTGCCAGTGTATTGGTTCAAGATGCTCGCGCTGGTGGCGGGCATGCTGTTTCACTATCAGATCAGGAATCCTCTACTGCAGCATAATCTGAATGACCTGAATCCGGTTGTTACCAGGCTGGTAGCAATCTCATCAATACTGGTTTGGTTTATGGTTGCCGCGACGGGTCGCTGGATCGGATTCAGCGGATAGCGGAACAGGGGAGAATCGAATTATGAATGACTCAACTTCAACAAAAGACGAAGCAACAAAAATCAAGGATGATGAAACTGCGGCGCTGATCGTGGCCCAGACGTTCATCATTTTCTCAGGCATTTACTGGTTTCTGCAGCTGGAGTCTGTGCGTGAGCTGCTTCAGCTGGCCTACGGTTAAACCGGGCCAGTGCGTAAAACAAAAGGTGTCAGAGTGATCTGACACCTTTTTTCATGTCTGACCTACTGCATCGGTGAGTAGTCGGTCGCCACCATGTACTCTCTTTCTATCCCGCCAAGAATCTGACCATTAGCGTTGGATGCTTCAGCAACCTGCTGCCATTCTGGATCCTGGCCAAAGGCTCGCCAGGAGGCACTGGCCGCCTCCATGCTGGCGTGTTCCAGGATATAGATCAGCGTGTCATCGGCTTTCTCCTCGTCGGTTGGGGTCCAGTATCCGACGACGCGCATGCCATGCTTGGCAAAGATCCTGGTCGTGTGGTCCCGAAACCTGGCATGTAGATTGTCCAGGTTCCCCGGGGTCGCGGTATAGGTTCGCAATTCGAATACCTTCTGGCCCTGGGCGGAAGCGCCGATTTGCATGCCTGCCATGATGCCCAGGGTGATCGAAATCAGGGCAATTCCCGTAATTTTGGTTAACTGCTTCACAAGCTTCTCCTGCAATGAGTTGGGTAGTACACAGGTCAGTATAATCAAGGGATTGGTGGATTTGGAACCATGCGCGGCTTCGGCAGGTCTTATCCGGTGGCAGAATCGAGCAAAATGGTGCTAATGTAATCCCGTGGAGTTGGTGATTTAGATGAAAAAATCCGCGTCAAACTTTGCTATGTTGCTGGTAGCCTGCGGCCTGGCTGGGCTCGCTGCTGCACAGGATCTGGTGCCTGGCGATGACGCACTGCTGCAGGCCCTGGAGCAATTCGACAGGCTGGAACAGGCACGCAATAACACGGATATGCAGCTGGCCGAGCCGCTGCTGCAGATCGCCAGCCAATATCGTGCACGAGGACGATTTGCCGATGCCCACGCCGCCCTGGATCGCGGCATGCAGATCGTGCGCATCAACAACGGTCTCTACTCGAATCAGCAACTGCCGTTTCTAGAAGGAAAGATAGAAAACTACGCCGACTGGGGTGACTGGGAGAGCGCCCGCGAGCTGCTGGAGCACCTCATGTGGCTGCATCGCACGAAGACGCGCTTCATCGATCAAGCCTTGCTGGACGACCTGATGGATGTTTCCCGATTCCATCTTCGCGGCATTTCCGAAGACAGTCTCGAATTCCAGTCCTATCACTTTCGACGTGCGCTCTCAGCTAACTGGTTGGCTGTGGGTGCAGCAGAGCGACTATGGTCGGCAACAGATCGCCGCCTGGTGCCAATGCTGTACGGCCTGATCAAGCAATATCATCTGCAAACCATTGCGGTAAACCGTGGTGGTCGCACAGGATATGAATTACGCCAGATAGTCCCGGGCACCGACTGGTTGCGTGAGCGTTCAGAGATGCGCCTGTATTTTTACGAGACCGGTCAGCGCATCTTCAATCAGCTTGAAGAAATCTACAGCGCGGAAGGAGCTGTTGACGCAGAGGCTATAGCAATGATCCGATTGTATCGGGCCGATTGGCAACTGATACATTCGCGTGATGAACAGGCGTTGGAAAGCTATCGCCAGGCGTTCGATGGCCTGGTGGCTGCGAATGTGTCCGCGGAGTTGGTCAATCAATATTTGGCCACACCAGCAGTGCTGCCTGTGAGTGACTTCTATGACTCGCTCGACAACGCCTTGATGGCGCGTGTTGAACAGCCGGATCTACCTGACCAGGAAGGCCTGGAACTTGATGATTCGGCTCTGTATTTCGCAGAGTGGAGTAACTCGTTCCCGTACGCCAGCTCCCCGCTGCGTGACTCGGGGGCAGGGCAGCTGGACAGTAACTTTGCCCTGTTCTCCCTCAACCTCTCTGGCCCAACCGAGATCTCGCGCTGGCTGAGCTCGCGGACTATTATCGAGTTCGGCAACCTGATTGATGCGACCCTGCTGCATTCTGATCAGGTCTCGGTGGAAAACCGCGGTGAATTGCGTCAGCGCCTCAACTGGTTGCAGTTCCGCCCCAGGCTGGTGGATGGCAGCCCGGAGCAATCTTCCGCGACGCTGCTCTACCAACAGGCGCCAGCGCCGCGGGTGCTCGATTTCTAGGTGTGCCACGTAGGTATGGCGGAATAGTCATTTGCCTGTCAAATCCCGTTTATCCGGTGTCATAAAAAAGTTGCCATCCCGGCGCAGCTTTGTCTAAAGCCAGCCACGCAAGGGCCGATGCTATTTATAAGGCTGGATGTTCTGTGCAGGCAGGATTTCTGAAATTCACCATCGATCAAGGGAGGTACTCAACAAACCAATCATAAGCACCATAAGTATCATTCGATTCAAAAGGGGTTCGAATAAATATGAGCGAAGTGAAACTTGTCAATAGCTCGATTGACAGCAGTACGTCCTCTCAACCAGTTTTTTACGTTCTAGATACAAACGTCTTAATCCACGATCCAACCTCCATCCTTAACTTCGACGAGCATCACGTCGTCATTCCAATTACCGTTCTTGAAGAACTCGACTCCCTGAAGAGTGGGCGTCAGGCTATAGCAGCTGATTGCCGCCAGGCTATCCGTGAACTGGACAAGCAGCTGGGCAGGGCCAATCCGGTAGAAGTGGAGTCGGGGGTCGCTATTCAACGCTGCGAAGGCGATGAGAGGGGAGGTGTGCTTTCGGTGATGATGATGGAGACGCCGGACAATCTGGTGATGTTGCCCACTCATCTCAATGACAATCGAATTCTCAATGACGTGGGCTATCTGAAACAACAGCACCCTGATCGACAGGTCGTGCTGGTTACCAAGGATATCAATGTTCGCCTGAAGGCCCGTGGCTGTGGCATAGAGTCCCAGGACTATCACAGCGACCAACTGCTGTCGGATATCGAACAGCTGAACAAGGGTTATCTTGAATTTCCGGGCTCTTTCTGGGACAGGGTGGACGATGTTGAAACAAGCCAGGAGCAAGGACAAACCCTGCACCGGGTGTCGCGAAACCTGTTTGGCCAGGAAGTGTATCCCAACCAGTTCGTCTTTGATGAAGCAGGCTTCGTTGCCAGAATTCTTGATACCTCCAGTGAAACAATCACACTGCTGCATCTGAACCCTTCCCACATGATGGAGTCAGAAGCCTGGGGCCTGAAGCCAAGGGATCTTTATCAGGCAATGGCGCTAAACCTGTTGATGGACCCCGATGTACATCTGGTCAACCTGACCGGTTCTGCTGGGTCTGGCAAGACCATCCTGGCATTGGCTGCCGCAATTGAGCAGACAGTCCCCAATCAGCTCTACCGACGCATCATCGTGACTCGCAGCACCCAGGGCCTGGATGAAGATATCGGTTTTCTGCCGGGCACTGAAGAAGAGAAGATGGAACCCTGGTTGGGCGCGATAACCGACAACCTTGAGGCACTGCATTGGGAAGATGAAAATTGCAGCAGCAGTGTGGAGTATGTGCTTAACAAGGTGCCGCTGATGTTCAAGTCGTTGAACTACATTCGCGGCAGGTCATTTCAGAGCAGCTTGATTATCATCGATGAATCTCAGAATCTCACGCCGCACCAGATCAAGACTATTGTTACCCGCGCCGGCAACGGATCGAAGGTGATCTGTCTTGGAAACCTGGCACAGATCGATACCCCTTACCTGACACCAATTAGTTCGGGGTTGACTTACTTGACTGAGCGATTCAAAGGGTTCCGCCAGGGCGGCAATATTCTGTTACAGGGAGTGCCGCGTTCCGTACTGGCCGCGTTTGCTGAGGAAAATCTCTAGATTGATTCGAGGCAGGCGGATTGCCTGCTCCTTGAATTGCTCGTTTCTTTATTCGTCTTCAGGAAAGTTCTGGTTCATGGTCTGCGCCGGGCTTTCCTGGCAAGGCTTGCCCACGACGCGAGCAGGTATACCAACAACCGTGGTATGCGCTTCCACGTCGTGCAGAACCACGCTACCGGCACCAATCTTGGCACTCTCGCCAATGGTGATATTGCCCAGTAC
>CAYTLI010000059.1:0-14299 GCA_964438455.1 uncultured Pseudohongiella sp. | reverse complement strand
CCTGCAGGGTCACTTGCAATTCTGCAAGCTCTCGGCCCAAACGCCACTGGGTAAACAAATCAAACGCAGTAACCAGCACCATCAGCCCTAGCACGCCAGCCAGAATCTGGCCCATGAGCAAGGCGGTCACTGAATCTTTCTTGATCCTGTATTCCGGCAGATAGAGGTTAATTTGCTGGTTCATCAGGCGGCCTCTTGTTCTGCATCTGGTTGCGGGCTGGTCGGACTCGGCAACTCAATTTCCTGTTTCTTCATACCGCGTAGGGTTGCACCGATGGCTGTCATCGCAATTTGCTGCAACTCGGGCAAAAGACTGATGTCACTCTGCATGTGATCCGCGAGGTTCAGGGCAGTGACTTGCGCAGTGAGTAACTCGTTCAACTCGCGGGTAATTTCTGCGGTATCGCTCTGCCGCTGGGCGATGATGATTCGGGTCAATTGCCCTTTATTCATCTGACTCTCGAAGTAATCCAGGGAACGCTGGATCTCCAATACAAGTCGATCGCGCAGGTTGCCCCATTCCGGCGACTGCATCACGTCAGGACCCATCTGCGTATTAATCCGCCTGGTCAAATACAAGGAACCATCGTGGCTGATATTCATGGTGCTGCCAGTGCGGCGCAGGTCCATAAAGGCAGCGCCATTGGAATCATCGATGAAAGCTGAGACGACGTTCTTCATGGTCAGTTCCGGAATATCGATAATTGCCAACTCCAAGCCCGCATTGGTCACCATCTCCACGATCTTCTGAATGCGGGATTTTGCCGTTGCCACCACATAAACCATCTTACGGCCCCGGTAGGCGTCGTCTGGTACCGGGAATACTTCGATTGCTGCATCGTCGATCTTCATATCGAGCAGGTCCTTGACACTCCAGCGCACTGCCGAACGTAACTCTTCCGGCTCAACGGCGGGCGCTTCAACCAAGTTCAGGCTGTATTCGTCAGGACTGAGCACGTAGCTGCATTGCCTGTCTTCGAGATCCATTTTCTTGACGCACTTGCTCAGCAGTTCTTTCTGATTGTCTTTCGACTCGAGATCATGAACCTGGGCGTCCAGCAGATGTGGCGAGCCATTGCGCTGCTCCAGGTGGGCAATAGCCAGCTTGCCGGGGACACAGGCGACCCCGACGCGACCTTGATGCTTTGCCTTCTTCTTAAATAACTGCACTGCCATCTCGCTGTGTGTTTGAATGATTGCCGGCTCCTACGGTGCTGCGAACCGTTGGCGCTCTCCCAGGCGGACCATCGAGACGTCCAATTTCTCGAGGGGGGCCGAATCCGTGTCTTGCGCGCAGGCGCGAGCAAAACTTAAGAAAAGCCCTTAAGGAATATCGTTTAAGTGCTTAAATACTAAAACAAAGAAGTTCAAGCATCGGGATAATTTAGGGTAAGTATGAACAGGGGATTTCCGTAGTGTCGGAGGCATCACAAATCGCCGGGGTGAAGCTGGGAAGAAATCCGGGAAAATTTTACCCGCCATTTCCCGGCCATTTGCAGGGACTGAGTCTGAACACCGTGCACATACCAACAGGGGAGATGATTAAAAATTGATCAATATCGTGCTTTTTGAGCCAGAAATACCCCCAAATACGGGTAATATCATCCGTTTAGCTGCAAATACAGGTTCACAGCTGCATCTCGTCGAACCCCTGGGATTTGAGCTGGATGACAAGAAATTGCGCCGGGCGGGCCTGGACTACCACGAATTTGCAGGTGTCCGGATTCATCAGAACTGGGAAGCTTTTATCGAAACAAATAAAGGTGGCCGCATCTTCGGAATCAGCACTAAAGGCCCCACAAATTATGCGCAGGTGAGCTACCAGCCAGGGGACTATCTGGTTTTCGGGCCTGAAACCCGGGGGTTACCTGATGATATTCGTGGGAAAATTGGCTCAGAACAGATTTTGCGCATCCCCATGTTGCCAAACAGCCGTAGCCTGAATCTCTCCAACGCTACGGCTGTAGTGGTCTATGAGGCCTGGCGGCAACTAAAGTTTTCGAGCGGCCAATGAAGGCCAACAGCGTCGCGCCCTACTGCACCGATTCCGGTGCCGGGGGCTCGCCTGAACCGCCAGCTGCGGCGGCTTCCTGTTGCTTCTGCTGCGCATACAGAGCTTCGAAGTTGAGCGGTGACAGCATTAAGGCCGGGAAACTACCCTTGGTCACCAGGCAATCGATACACTCCCGGGCATACGGGAAAAGTATGTTCGGACATACTGAGGCCAGTATGCGCTCGGTTTCAGCTTCATCGAAATTCTTCACCGTGAAAATGCCGGCCTGGTGCACTTCGATAAGGAATGCTGCCTCATCGTCTATCTGCGCCTCTGCAGTCAGCACCAGCACGACTTCGTAGATCTCATCGGTAACCTTGTCACTGCGGGTTTTCAGGTCAAAATTAACTTTTGGATTCCATTGCTTCTGGAACACCTGTGGGCTGCGCGGTGATTCGAAAGAGCTGTCTTTCAGGTAGATGCGCTGCAAGCCAAACTGGGGACCTTCCGCGTCCGCTGCTTCTCCGCCCGCTGCTGCGGGTTGAGAGTTGTTGTCATCTTCTGCCATTGTAGTTCCTGTTTTTTGCTAGTCTGTTAATTCTATCGTTTGCGCGAGCATCGAGTCTCGCGTTGTTATTTCTGTACCAGGGGCATGGATTGCGCCCGCCATTCGGTGATGCCTCCGGAAAGCTTGAACACTTCGCCATAGCCCGCCTCCATGATTTGTTTCGCTGCTTCCCCAGAGTGCTGGCCGAGCTTGCACACCACGATGATGGGCTTGTCCTGGTGCTTCTTTAGCTCTTTCATTCGTTGCTTTAACTTGGCCAGGGGAATGTTCAGGGAATCTACGATATGCCCTTCTTCGTACTCCTTCTTCTCCCGCACATCCACCACTACCGCATCACTGCGGTTGATCATCATCACCGCTTGCTGGGGTCGCACCGAAGAGCTGCCGGTGCGCTGATGATAGAGAATGATGGCGCCCAGCGTGACTACCCACATGGCAGACAAGACCAGATGATTGCCGATGAACTCAACGAACTGGGCCATGGTCGCTTCTATATCCCTTACCGGATCCTTTACCGATCAGCTTTGCTGGTGCCCGGCACCTGCAAAAAGGGGGCAAGTATACACGTGTCCCGGCCAGTTAAGAAGCTGCCCCAGCGCCCGGGAGGCACTGGCACTCGCACTCACAGGGCCTTTTCTGGATAATACCTCTGGCCCGCGAAGCGCCGCATTTTCAGCATCCAAGCACAGGAATTTCTAGCCTCCATGTCCAACAAGCAAACCACTCTGCTCCTGATCCTCGACGGCTGGGGATACCGGGAAGAGACCGACGCCAATGCCATTCATGCCGCCCAAAGTCCTGTCTGGGATGACCTGTGGCAACACTGCCCCCACACCCTGATCGATACCTCGGGCAGATCGGTGGGCCTGCCCGCCGGGCAGATGGGCAATTCCGAGGTTGGGCATATGAACCTGGGCGCCGGGCGAGTGGTCTATCAGAGCCTGACGCGCATCGACAAGGATATTGAAGACGGCGGCTTCTTCGACAATGCGGTGCTGGTTGCTGCTGTTGATAAGGCCATCGCCAACGACAAGGCGGTGCACCTGTTTGGCTTGCTGTCGCCCGGGGGCATTCACAGCCACGAAGACCAGATTATGGCCGCCGCCAAGCTGGCTGTGCAGCGCGGTGCTAAATCTGTTTACCTGCATGCATTTCTGGATGGTCGGGACACGCCACCCCGCAGCGCATTGCCTTCCCTGGAAAAAGCGGATGGCTACTTGCGCAGCGAAGGCGTAGGCAGAGTCGCGTCCATCTGTGGTCGCTTCTACGCCATGGACAGGGATCAGCGCTGGGATCGGGTACAAAGCGCCTACGACATGCTGTGCAGTGAAACTGCAGACTATGTCTTCGACGACGCGACCACCGCCCTGCAGGCGGCCTATGCCCGTGACGAAGATGATGAATTTGTGCAGGCAACGCTTATAAAGAAGGAAGACGAAGACTCAGCCAGGATCAGCGATGGCGACGTAGTGCTGTTCATGAACTTCCGCGCCGATCGCGCCCGTCAACTCACTCGTGCGTTTGTAGATGACAATTTCGATGGCTTTCAGCGCACGGATCGGCCCGAGTTGGGAGACTTCGTGATGCTCACCGAGTATGCGGCAGATATCGACACCGTTTGTGCATACCCACCAGAGCAATTGCACAACGTGCTCGGTGAATACCTGGCCGATCAGGGCCGTACTCAGCTACGCATCGCCGAGACCGAGAAATACGCCCATGTGACTTTCTTCTTCAATGGTGGCAGGGAAGAGCCTTTTAATCTTGAAGATCGTGAACTCATTCCCTCCCCCAAGGTGAAGACCTATGACCTGAAGCCCGAGATGTCTGCGTTCGAAGTCACCGACAAGCTGGTGGCGGCAATCAAGTCGGGTAAGTACGATGCCATCATCTGCAATTACGCCAATGGCGACATGGTCGGACACACTGGCGATTTCGAAGCGTCAGTGAAAGCGGTGGAAGCCGTGGACCAGTGCCTGGGCGAGATTGTTGCCGCGATTGATGAAACCGGTGGGCATCTATTGGTAACCGCCGATCACGGCAACGTCGAACAGATGCTGGACCCCGAGTCCGGACAGCCACTCACCTCCCACACCAATGGCCCGGTGCCCCTGGTCTATCGAGGTAGTAATGCAATGCAGTTTAATGGTGAAGGCAGCCTCTGCGACATCGCACCCACCATGCTGGCACTTATGGGTCTGCCAATCCCGGAAGAAATGACCGGTGCAGTATTGCTTTCATCAGGCGAAGAAGCGCCGTTGCAATCCCGGGCATAGGTAGCAGGTGCCACAATTAAGGTCGAGCAAGCTATCTCTATTTATTCTGCTGGCTTTGCTCACACCATGGCCAGCTCTCTCCCAGGACGCCGAACAAACCCGGCAAGATCTGCAAGCAATCTCCGCAGCAATCACTGATATATCTTCCTGGCTCGAGTCAGCAAGCGAAGATCAATCACAACATCAGAACGCTCTGCAGGAAGCTGAACTTGCCTGGTCTGAGATCAACAACTCCGTACAAGCCATCTCGCAACAGGTTGCAGCTGGCGAGGCGCGATTGCAGGAATTGCAGTTGCAACAACAGACGCTGAATCGCGAGCAGCAGGAACAGGCGGAATTGCTCTCGCAGATCATTCGAGCCAGCTACATGACTGACGAGAGTCAGTTTCTCAAGACTCTCCTGAATCAGGAGGACCCGAGTTCAGCCGGCCGCATGATGCAATACACGCGTATCTTCAGCAGCTATCAGAGAGAGCAATTGCAGAACTACCAATCGACACTCGCCTCACTGGATACACTCAGCGCAGAAGTGACAGAAGAGCTGGGGTCGCTGTCTGAGAATCAAACCCTGCTGCTCGCCGAACGTGCCCGTTTGGCCGATGTCAGGGATCAGCGGGAGACAGCGCTGGCTGCGTTGAATGCTGACATTGCCACACGCAATGCCGAACTGGAGCAACTGGAAGTAAATCGCGCCGAGCTGCAGGAGCTATTGGAAGAGATTGCCCGCGCAATGGAAGGCATCCGCTCCTTCGAAGATGTGCCTCCCCTGGCCGATGCGCGGGGCGAGTTACTGGCTCCGATCGAGGGTGAAGTACTGAGCCGATTTGGCAGTCCATACGGCGGCGGCAGCCTGCAACGCCAGGGCCTGATTATCGGTGCCGACGAAGGCTCACCGGTCAGAGCCATCCACGCTGGCTATGTAGCCTTTGCCAACTGGCTGCGCGGAACCGGACTGCTCGTGGTCATCGATCATGGCGAAGGCTATGTCAGTCTTTATGGCGGCAATCAGGCCCTGGCCGTGGATGCCGGGCAGTGGGTTGAGGCTGGCGCCGTGGTTGCCACTTCTGGGCGTGGCACAGAGAGCATTGGGCCCGGGTTGTACTTTGAGCTGCGCTACCAGGGGCAGGCCCAGGACCCCGCCCACTGGCTGCAAGGCATTGAATAGTCTTCGAAAACTGCCCGCTCAACGCGCCGCCCCGGATATTTGCCTATTTCCCGATAAACTGAAACTATTACGGCTCCCGTAATGGTCTATATTGAGTAGGCATTGCATAGGTATTACCCATGATCCGATTTCAATCTCACATTCGCCATTTGACCGCCACCACTAGCCTGGTGCTCGGCATCGCCCTGTCGTTCTCCGCCAGCGCCCAGGGCACCCGGCCACAGGCATTGCCATTGCCACTGGATGAAGTACGCATGTTTACCGAGGCACTTGATCGCATTCGCATGGCCTACGTGGAAGAAATCGACGACAAGACCCTGCTGGAAAATGCCATCAAGGGCATGCTCGCAGGTCTCGATCCGCACTCTGCCTACATGGCAGGCAGCGACTATGACAATCTGCAGGAAACAACCACCGGCGAATTCGGCGGACTCGGCATCGAAGTGGGCAGAGAGAATGGCTACATCAAGGTCATTAGCCCCATCGATGATACGCCAGCGGATCGCGCCGGCATCGAGGCCGGTGACCTGATCATTCAGATTAACAACAGGCCGCTGCGTGAACTACTGCCCGAAGAAGCCGCCGAGATGATGCGCGGCGAGCCCGGTACCGAAGTGACCGTCACCATCTCCCGTGAAGGCGTGGAACCCTTTGACCTCACCATCGTGCGTGAAATTATTGCCATCAATAGTGTACGCAGCATGATGCTGGAACCGGGCTATGCTTATCTGCGAATCGCACAGTTCCGGGTGAACACTGGCAACGAAGTAGAGACTGAACTGCGCAAGCTACTCGAAGAACAGGGCGAGCTGAAAGGCATCGTGCTGGACCTGCGCAACAATCCAGGCGGCGTGCTGCAGTCTTCGGTTCAGGTAGTGGACAACTTCCTTGACCAGGGCCGCATTGTTTATACACGCGGCCGACTGGAAGGTAACGACATGGAATTCTCTGCCACCATCAATACGGTCGCACCGGAGATTCCTTTAGTTGTACTGATCAACAATGGTTCCGCTTCTGCTTCTGAGATTGTCGCCGGCGCGCTGCAGGATCATGAACGTGCCATCATCATGGGCACTCAGAGTTTCGGCAAAGGCTCGGTGCAAACCGTGTTGCCGCTGGATGAGGCCCGGGCAATCAAGCTCACCACTTCCCTTTACTACACCCCCAGTGGTCGTTCCATCCAGGCCCAGGGTATCACCCCCGATATCGAAGTCGACGATGCTTTCGTCACTCGCCGCTCACGCAGTGTCCGCCAGTACAATGAAGCTGATCTGCCCGGACGACTGGGCAATGGCAATGGTGAGCAAGTGGTGGACAGTAACGAAGAGATGGCGGAAGCGCTTATCTCGGCCGAAGAAGTTTTGGTAACCGATTACCCGCTCAATGAAGCCTTGAATGTGCTGAAGGGCATCAATGCCTTTCGACCTGCAGCACGCAACAGTTCGGGCAGTTTCGCACAAAGAGATGGCTTCTAGCTGAACCCCTAGAGGCGGACCTCGATCCCCTTCGCCGCCATATACTCCTTTGCTTCCTGGATAGAGTATTCCTGGAAGTGAAAGATGCTCGCGGCAAGCACCGCATCGGCTTCGCCCTCTAGCACACCTTCTGCCAGGTGTTCGAGATTGCCTACACCACCAGAAGCTATGATCGGCACGGGTACCGCCTCACTGACAGCCTTGTTAAGCGCCAGGTCGAATCCTTTCTTGGTACCATCGCGATCCATGCTGGTGAGCAGGATCTCACCGGCTCCATAGTCCACCATTTTTTTCACCCAGCCGATGACTTCGATACCGGTGGGTTTGCGCCCTCCGTGGGTGAAGATTTCCCAGCGCAGCGGCTCGCCCTCGCCGGAGACCTGCTTGGCATCGATCGCCACGACAATGCACTGGGAACCAAATTTTGCTGCCGCTTCCCTGACAAACTCCGGATTGTGTACGGCTGCCGTGTTGATGGCCACCTTGTCTGCACCGGCATTGAGCATGCTGCGAATATCTTCGAGTGTACGAATACCGCCACCGACGGTGAGCGGGATAAAAACCTGCCCGGCAATATCTCGTACCGTTTCTATAGTAGTGGCACGATCCTCATGACTGGCAGTGATATCGAGAAAGGTTATCTCATCGGCGCCGGCATCACAGTAGCGCTTGGACACTTCCACCGGATCGCCGGCGTCACGAATGTCGACGAACTGTACGCCTTTCACTACGCGTCCGTTTTCACAGTCCAGGCAGGGGATTATTCGTTTAGCTAATGTCATTTAGTTTGCTCTGCGCTCTCTAGGTGTTCGCCTCAACAGAGTCGCAGTAAGTTTGGGCCTCACCAAGATCGAGCTTGTTGTCATAGATTGCTCGGCCAGTAATGACTCCCATGATACCTGCACCCCGAGATTTTTCGGCTGCAGCCTGTAGATCCACTATATCAGCCAGCTTGGCCACACCACCCGATGCGATGATCGGGATATCGGATTGTTCAGCCAATGCCACGGTCGCCTCGATGTTCACACCCTGCATCATGCCGTCACGGGAGATGTCCGTATAAACGACAGAGACAACACCGAAGTCAGAGAATTGTTGCACCACATCCGCCGCATCGAGCTCCGACACGTCGGCCCATCCTTCGGTAGCGACCTTGCCTTTAACCGCGTCGATACCGACGATGATCTTGCCCGGATACTTTTCGCAGGCCGCTCTGACAAACTCTGGATCCTTAACGGCCTGGGTGCCAATAATCAGGAAGCTCACTCCCGCATCCACGTAAAACTGCGCGGCTTCCAGGTCCCGGATTCCCCCACCGATCTGCACCGGGAGATCGGGGAACTCCTTCGCGATAGCGGCAACGATCTCTCCATTCACCGGCGTGCCGGCAAACGCGCCATTGAGATCAACAATATGTAACCTGCGTGCACCCTTCTCCACCCAGCGCCGCGCCTGCTCGAGCGGATCATCCGAGAAGACAGTGCTCTCATTCATGCGGCCCTGGCGCAGCCGGACACATTGGCCGTCTTTAAGATCGATTGCTGGAATGACTAACATGTTGTTCGCTCTTTACTCTTTTTATTGGCTCTGGTGTTCAACTCTCAAGCCACCGATCCAACGCCATCCCACCGTAGAAAGTTACGCAGCAGGGTCAGGCCAACTGCCTGGCTTTTTTCCGGGTGAAACTGGGTAGCAAAAATATTGTCCTCGGCAAGTGCCGCCACAAAGTCAGTACCGTAATGAGTGGTGCCGGCAATTTTATCTGTTGCCTGCGTCTGCACATGGTAGCTGTGCACAAAATAGAATCGACTGTTATCAGGCACCCCGTGCCAGAGAGGATGATCAACCACCTGTTTTACTTGGTTCCAACCCATATGAGGAACTTTCAAACGACCACCGTCTTCATCTCGCAGGTCGTCACCGAAGAACCTAACTTGCCCAGGAATAAAGCCGAGACAATCGACGCCATTGTTCTCTTCACTGCGATCCATCAATGCCTGCATGCCGACGCAGATGGCCAATACCGGCTTGTTCTTCATCGCATCGGCGACCATCTCGCCAACGTTGAGCCGATTGATTTCTGCCATACAGTCACGAATGGCACCGACACCGGGAAACACGACCCGGTCCGCGGCTGCAATCACTGTCGGGTCCGGGGTCACACTGACCTCGATGGCATCCCCATGCTGCTGTTGCAACTCGGCGCCCACGTGCTCGAGCGCCTTCGCAACGGAGTGCAAATTACCCATGCCGTAGTCGATGACTGCAACTTTATTCATGGTAGGACTGCAATGTTCTGGAGAGGCTTATAACGAACCTTTTGTGGATGGGATCACACCAGACTGACGAGGGTCCAACTCAACAGCCATTCTCAGTGCCCGACCAAACGCCTTAAAGATCGTTTCGATCTGGTGGTGCGAGTTCGCGCCGCGAATATTATCGATATGCAGCGTCACCATCGCGTGGTTGACAAAGCCCTGAAAGAATTCGTGGAACAGGTCCACATCAAAATTGCCCACCACACCCTTGGCGAAATTTACGTGGTACTCGAGACCAGGCCGGCCCGAGAAATCGATAACCACCCGGGACAGTGCTTCGTCCAGGGGCACATAGGCGTGTCCGTATCGGCGGATGCCGGTCTTATCCAGCGCCTGATTGATCGCCTGGCCCAGGGTGATACCAATATCTTCAACCGTGTGGTGTGCATCAATCTCCAGATCTCCGGCAGCCTGAATTTTCACGTCAACCAGGCCATGTCTGGCGATCTGGTCCAGCATGTGATCGAGAAAAGGCAGACCGGTCTCCACCTCTAGTTGGCCCGAGCCATCGAGGTTCACAGAGACAGTAATCTGGGTTTCCTTGGTATTGCGCTCGACGGTGGCCTGTCGTGCTGCGGGAGCTGAATCGCTCATGTTGAATCGCTCGTGAGAGCTCCTGAATTCGGAAAAGCCCGCATTATAATGCCGGCCCGGCCTGAGTGAAAGCTCACGCGGAGCCCGGAGTACGAGCAATCGTGCATGCGCCGGGCGCTTCCGGTAGACTTGCAGGCTCGGGACTCTGCCAATCCACAACTTTATTTGAACCGTATTTAAACCGTAGTGTCACCTCAAAAGCGCCAATGAAGAATTTTCTGTTAACAGTAGTCGCGTTGATAGCCGTGCTGATCGTCGGCGCCGTGTGGATGCTGAGCCGGGTCAACACCGAGGGCAACAAGCAACTCATAGCCTCTGGCTTTCAGGAAGCCACGGGTTATGAACTCGTAATCGGCGGCGACCTGTCGCTGAGCCTGTTTCCTTCCCTGGGTCTGTCACTGAACGATGTCCGCTTGCGCAATCCCGGTGTCCCCCAGGAACTGGCTTCAACTTCGCGAGCGCTGCTGCAAGTTCCACTGGGTTCACTGCTGCGCGGCGAGGTTGTAGTGGAAGAGATTTCCATCAACGATTTTCACGCCAACTACTTCGTCAATGCCGATGGGGTTTCCATCTGGGATCTGGATGAATCCAGCCAACAGGATCAAGCTGGCAGCACCGGCGATCCCGTAGCGTCGGCAAGCGGCGCCCCGGGAAATTTTTCCATTCGCCGTATCAACATTGCCGATGCCAGCATCGACATTCAGGATCAGGCCCAGGGATCCCGATTTCGTATCGATCAATTAAACCTGGAGAGCCGCAACACCAACATCAATGGTGATCCGTTCTCGATCTCCATCAGCTTCGACTATGAAAACAATGGCATGTCTGCAGCGGTACCGGTAAACCTGAGTAGCGATGTGCTCGCCGATCTGGGCAATGGCAATCTCGAATTGCAGAACTTGCGCTTCAGCGTGACACCCATGCTGATCAATGGACAAATCTCTGTTGCCAACTTCAACTCATCACCCAGTTATACCGGCGCACTGTCGGCAGAGCGCTTCGACCTGGTAGGACTGTTACAGTCACTGGGCATGATGGAGGTGGAAGCAACAGCCATGACAGGCATCTCAACCAATCGACAATTGGCGTTTGAGATGGACTTCAGCGGCGATGCGAATCAGGCAGCAATCCCCAATCTCAGTCTCGATTTGGCGGGCACCACGGTAGAAGCCAATGCTGAAGTTCGCATGGCAACTGATTTCGCTCCGATGAGCATCAACTACAGCGTCAACGCAGGCAATCTCGATCTCACGCCCTACTTTCCCGCCTCAGAATCGGAAGCAGAACAAACAGAAGCGGCAGAAACTCCGGAAACGACACTGGCGGAATCGGGTGTGAACCCGGCTGCGCAATACCAGCCTGAAACCGAAATACCAGTGGAGCTGCTCAACTCGCTTTCCCTGCTTGGCTCAGTTTCTCTAGAAGCCATCACTGTCGGCGAGTTTCGTTTCGATGATGTAAATATATTTACCAATATTGAAGACGGTGTAATGGACGTGGAGATACCGCCCATTTCTGCCTTCGAAGGTTCTGTGCAAAGTACAATGCGGCTGGATGCGCAGGCGCAAACACCGACGGTTAATTTCACGCTGGCGACGAACAACATTAACCTGGTAAACCTGGCGCCTTCTCTGTCACGATTCAACACCGTAACCGGCTTCCTGCAATCAGAATCGAATTACACGGCCAGGGGCACAACGACCAGTGAACTAACCCAATCTCTTTCCGGCAATACTGCTTTCAACGTGAACGAGAATTCGGTGGATATCGGTGTAATCAAACAGGTCTTCACAGCGATCGCCGCCCTGAGCCCCACCGGGGAAGCTATCCAGCAATGGCCGGATGTCATCCGCTTCACCGACATGAGCGGCTACCTGTTGCTGGAAGAAGGGCTGAACAGCAATCAGCAGCTACAATTGCGTATGGACAACTTCGATGTCAGCGGCTCCGGTGGCTTTGACCTGGATGCGGGTAGCTTCGACTACGATCTGGCTTTCACCGTTCTCGGTGAGCCTGCCACGCAAACCATTCCGATCAATTCCCTCTACCACAATGTGGCCTGGCCCGTGGACTGCAGCGCCGCTTTTAGTGAAGAAGTGAATCGCTACTGCAGGCCGGACTTCACCCGCGTACGCCAGATCTTCACCCAGATCGGTACCAACGCAGCCCGGGGCCGACTGGAAGAAGCCATCACCGACCAGGTTCCCGACCAGCTGCAGGACACGGCAAGAGGATTGCTGCGCAGCATCCTCAACTAGCACTTGCAAGCGGTGCGCGACTCTCGATTGGACAACCAAGATGCAGCCTGAGCAGTTCGCTGATAGGGTCCTAAAGTGGTTTCACAAGCACGGCCGCAAGGACCTGCCTTGGCAACAGGAACCAACACCGTACCGGGTATGGATCTCTGAAATCATGTTGCAACAGACCCAGGTGCAAACGGTGATTCCCTACTACGAAAGATTCATGGCCCGTTTCCCTGATGTCGCCATGCTGGCGGAAGCCCCTACAGACCAGGTACTCCACCTGTGGACCGGGCTTGGTTACTACGCCCGCGCCAGAAACCTGCACAAGGCTGCACAAGTAATTTGCGAGCAGCATCAGGGAAAGTTTCCAACTAGCGTGGAAGAACTCGAATCCCTGCCCGGCATTGGTCGATCAACAGCTGGCGCCATTGCCGCCTTGTCCATGGGCGTCAGGGCGCCAATACTCGACGGCAATGTGAAACGGGTGCTCACTCGATATTTCGCTATTGCGGGATGGCCCGAACAGTCGGCAGTGAAAACAAAACTGTGGCAACTGGCCGAACAGCTGACTCCACAGCATCAGGTTGGCGATTACACCCAGGCGATGATGGACCTGGGCGCCACCGTGTGTAAACGCAGTAAGCCACTGTGTGATCTATGCCCGCTGGAGTCAGATTGCCAGGCGAGAGTCGCAGATAAAATAGACGAACTCCCGGGCAAGAAACCCAAAAAGAAACTCCCGGTGAAGGCGGTTGCCATGGCAGTGATTCAAAACCAACATGGAGATGTGCTGCTGGAAAAGCGACCCGCTTCTGGTATTTGGGGAAGCCTCTATGCTTTCCCCGCAAGATCACTCGATAGTGAGGAAAATGCAGTTGCCGAATCCAGTGCAACCTATGAGAGCCTTCCCCTCGAGGATGCTGCGACCCTGCCGCCGCTGCGGCATAGTTTTACCCACTTTCATCTGGACATCACACCGATGCATACCTACTGCCAGCAACTGGACCCGGAGATTACTGATCGTCATCAGCTGATCTGGTACCCTTTGGATGGTTCGGTCGAGGTCGGGCTGGCCGCCCCGGTGAAGAAGATCATCAAGCAGCTAAACCGCCAATCTGAAGAAAACCCACAGGAAAATTCATGAGTCGCACAGTCCATTGCCGCAAGTACAACAAGGAACTCCCCGGCCTGCCCGTCCCGCCATATCCCGGCTCGAAGGGCCAGGAGATCTACGAGACCGTATCCCAGCAAGCCTGGCAGGAATGGCTGGCCCAGCAGACCATGCTGATCAACGAGAAGCAGCTCAGCCTCATGGACCCCGATGCCCGGGAGTATCTGCAGCAGGAGATGGAGAAATTCCTCAACAACGAGGACCACGACGTGGCCGAGGGCTACGTCCCGCCGGAGGACTGAATCCCCCGGACACCTTGACTATCCGTGACCTTGAAGGTTTAATACGCGGCTCGTTTTCACTGCCCAAGCTCTGGTTTTGGGCGTCGTGAGCGAAGGGGAGATGAGGCAAAAGCCAAATCGAACGAAGGAGCCTACATCAGGTAGGTGACTGAGTGAGATATTGGCTTTTAACGAAATATCTCCAAGCGCAACAGACCAAAACGCCCAGGTAGCTCAGTCGGTAGAGCAGAGGACTGAAAATCCTCGTGTCGGTG
>CAYTLI010000058.1:0-14532 GCA_964438455.1 uncultured Pseudohongiella sp. | reverse complement strand
GATTTTCGCGACGGTGGCGCCCTGGAGTTTCCAGCCTTCGATCTCAATGGTGATGGCGAATACGACGCGGATGACACCGACGCAGCCGGTCGTGCATCTGACGTGGGTATCATGCCGACAGTAAGTATCCTGGCCGACGATGCCCAGGACGTGGCATTCGGTTCGGGCGCATCCGGTGACATCGACGTCATCCAGATCAGTGTCGGTGACCAGTCTTACGGGCGGCAGTCATGGCGACAGCTGGAGTAGAAAGCGTCCACGTGCGAATCGAGAATTCCGATTGCCGAGCAATCAACTGAGTAGGATGAAATTATGAACAGAGAGAGAACTCTAAGGCGACAGGAGAAATCCGGCTGGATCTGTTTCATTGCGTTAGCCCTGTTATTACAGTTTTCCGGATACGTGGCAGCACAGGGTGTGCTCACCGGATCCCAGACTGGTGTTGTGCAGGATCTGCTGGGCAATGGCCCTCTGCAGCTCACTATCTCTGGTGTTATCTATACCTATGATGACGAGACTGTTTTCACCCTGCGCGGCGAGGAGATTAGTGACTCCGATCTGGAAATCGGCATGGTGCTACGTTTCACTCATGATGACGGTGTCCTGGAGCAGGTACAGGTGCTGGGGCCCAATAATCTGATCGAAAATTTCCATTCCCATTAGCGCGGATTGCAGTAGAATCGTGTTCTGCCGATGTTTAAAAGCAGACACTGAATACACACGGAGCCACTTTGTTATGGGCAGGCTTATGAGCAGACAACACGCAGGATTCACGCTGATCGAGATACTGATTGTCGTCGCAATTTTGGGTGTGCTTGCTGCCATCGCGCTGCCAGCCTATGAAGACAGTGTCTTGCGCAGCAACAGGGCCGAGGCCAAGGGTGAACTGCTCATCGTCGCCAGCGACCAGGAACGGTTTTTCTCCAGCAACAATACCTACAGCACTGACGCGACACCGCTGGTCACTACAGATGCGACTACTCGGACCACCGAGAACAGCTTCTACCAGATCACTGTTGCTGCCGGCGCCACAGGCAGTATTGCAACCAGTTTCACCGCTACTGCTACTCCCCAGGGCAGCCAGACCGGTGATGATTGCACCACGCTGACACTAACCAGTACTGGTGTGCGCGGCGCGACTGGTTCCACTGTGGATGAATGCTGGGGCCGTTGATGCCCATCTAACAACGAATCGGCCGTCCGCGGCTGTCTTCTGCTATTCCATCTCCATCGCTGTCGCCAGCCAGCCGAACCCGACCCGTTCGGTTCAGGATCAACTGTCGCGCGTGCTGCAGTTCTCCTGATGCAGGACAAAAGGTAAAGTTTCCGTTCTGGTAACGGGTGAATCCCTGTGGCGTGATTTGCAAGTATTGTCGATTCTGGAATGCGCGCCAGTACAGCTCGCCATCCAGGCTGGGAAGAGTAAAGAATCTGACCAGCCGATCTTCAGGGTCAATATCCCGGTCGCCATCATGGTCGACGAAGACCAGGATTCCGTTCTTCCAGTCGCCGCCGCACTCTTCTCCATTTCGGGACCGACACAGGGTAACCAGGCTGTTGTCTACAATGGCGCTGGTTCTGGCCAATTCGATGGCGGTAACCAGCGTGCGCACGTTATTGTCGGCGCGCTTGTGTTCAATCAACTTGGTAAAATCCGGTAATGCAATGCCAAGCAACAAGCTGAGTAGGAACAGGGTGAATAATAATTCAAGTAACGTTAATCCGGTCTGCGCAGGTGCGCCTATGCCTGAAACCACCGGTCACCTCCTTGTAACTGGTTATAACGACATCTTTCCTGTTAACAATGTAGTCGAGAACCACAGCTTCCAACAAATTTTCCAATGACTGACTTTCTGATTATTGGCGGAGGTATCAACGGTCTGTTGCTGTCACGTGAGCTGTTGGCGTCGGGGGCCAGTGTATGCCTGGTTGACAAGGGAGAGCTTGGCAGGGAGGCGTCCTGGGCGGGCGGGGGCATAGTTTCGCCGCTCTACCCGTGGCGCTATAGAGAGGCCGTTACCGCGCTCGCTGACTGGGCGCAGGTTTATTATCCCCGGCTCGCTGCCCAATTGCTGGCTGAAACCGGGAGCGATGTGGAATTCAGTCCCTGTGGCTTACTGATGCTGGATGCAAAGGATGCTGGTCAGGCACTGAGTTGGGCAGCAGATAAGCAGCGCAGCATGCTGCCTATCGATGAAGAGCAGATCTATGCAAGGGAACCGGGTCTGGCGCCTGGGTTCAAGCAAGGATTGTGGATGCAGGAGATCGCAAACGTGCGCAATCCGCGTTTGTTGAAGGCACTACAAACAGCGCTGCAGCAGAGTGCGCGTTTACAAATCCATGAACAGTCACAAGTGACTGCCATGCAGCATAGCGGGAGTCGTATTAATGAGATTGAAGTGCGGTCTGTAGACTCCGGTGCTTCGCGGAAAATCAGTGCCGGAGAGATTATCGTCAGCGCCGGGGCGTGGACTCGCGACCTGCTTGCTTTCGCTCCTGAGAAGCTTGCGGTGGAACCCGTCAAGGGGCAGATGTTGCTCTATCAATTCCAACAGCTACCAATTCAATCAATCGTGCTGCACCAGGGGCGTTACCTGATCCCTCGCCGCGACGGTCATGTGCTGGTAGGCAGTACTCTGGAGCATGTGGGATTTGACAAGAGCGTGACGTCGCAAGCGCGTGAGAGCCTGATCGAATCGGCAGAGGCCATCTTGCCCCAACTGAAGGAAATGAGGCCAAAAGCACAATGGGCGGGGCTAAGGCCTGGATCGCCGAAAGGAGTGCCAATGATTGGCCGCTTGCCCTCGTTCGAAAACCTGTCCGTCTGCAGTGGTCATTTCCGCAATGGACTGGTGTTGGCGCCCGCTTCGGCGAGACTGCTTGCTGATATTTTATTGGGGCGGGAACCGATCCTTGATGCGGAACCGTATGCGCCGGGTGTTGATCAGTAGTTTTGATATCGGGTAGTTAATCGAGGCCGAGTTTCTTCAGGCGATAGCGCAAGGACCTGAATGACATGCCCAGCTTCTTCGCTGCGGCAGTCTTGTTCCACTTGGTCTCTGCCAGAGCTTTCTCGATCGCCTTGATCTCGATCGCCTCCAGATGCTTTTCCAGTGAAAAGTCTTCGTCCATCTCCGGGGTCGTTGCAGGAGAATCACTTGTTACTGGGATCTTCTCGTCGGGCGTGTGAGCGACTGCATTAGTTGAAATAAATTCAAGATTGTCCGCCTGGATTATGTTGTCCTCACAGAGGGTGGCGGCTCTTTGCAGGATATTCTCAAGCTCGCGTACGTTACCCGGGAAGGAGTATTCAAGCAGTAGTGCCAGCGCTCCCTGATCCAGAGTGCAAGGCTCGGTGCCGTTCTCCCTGGCAATTTTTCCAAGTAACGCGTCGCAGAGTGCCGGTAGATCATCGCGGCGTTCGCGCAGGGCGGGTACGGCTAATTCGATAACGTTTATGCGAAAGTACAAATCCTGTCGCAATCGACCCTGCTCAACTTCCTTCGCCAGGTTCTTATGGGTCGCGCTCAGCAGCCGCACATCGACGGGTGCTTCTTTTTGCGAGCCGACTGGTCGCACGGCCTTTTCCTGGATGACCCGGAGTAACTTGACCTGTGTGTGCAGCGGCAGGTCTGCCACTTCATCGAGAAACAGGGTGCCACCGCTGGCCGCCTGGAACAGCCCCTGTTTGTCCTGGTCAGCACCAGTGAAGCTGCCTTTCAGGTGACCGAACAGCTCGCTCTCCATTAACTCTTCTGGAATAGCACCACAGTTAACTGCGATGAAAGGCCCATGTCTGCGAGCGCTTTGTTGATGGATAGCCCTCGCCGCCAACTCTTTGCCGGCACCAGACTCGCCGCTGATGTAGATAGGTGCCTGGCTGCGGGCAAGTTTGCCGATCTGGTCCCGCAGTGCAGTGATCTTGCTGGAATGACCTGTTATAGAAGAGCCGGCTGGTGAGCCACTCGCGTCTGCGTCGCCGGGTGGATCAGATTCCTGGGACAACCTTAATGCCGATTCAACCAGATCGCGAAGCTTTTGCAGGTCGACAGGTTTGGAAACGAAATCGAACGCCCCTGCTTTTAGTGCCTTGATAGCTGTCTCTGTGCTGCCATGTGCCGTGATTACAGCAACAGGCACCTGATTGAATTTTTTCTGGATATGCTCGACCAGGCTGATGCCATCGCCATCGGGCAAACGCATGTCGGTCAGGCATAAATTAAAGTCTTCGTTTTCCAGCAAAGCTCGTGCGGATGTCAGGTCTGCAGCACTGGCAGTTTGCAGGGACATGCGTCCGAGCGTGATTTCAAGTAGCTCACGAATATCCGGCTCGTCGTCAACAATAAGTACTCTGGCAGTCATCTGGGTAGGGGGCTCTCGATATTCGCTGGTGATCTTCAGGGATCTTTAACAGGTCAGGACATGCTGCGATCGGGGTGACTGAAATAAATACTGAAATAGCTCTTGTTGTTTGCAGTTCTGGAATAAACAAGCTGTGACTGGTTAGCTTCGCACAGTTCTTTTGAGATATAAAGTCCAAGCCCTGTGCCGGTGCTTTCAGTTGTGTGAAACGGTTCAAAGAGTTGTGACTCGGCTTCCTCACTTATGCCAGGTCCGTCGTCAATGATGTGTATGAATGGCTGTTCATCCCCTTCATTCTTATCGATGCCTGCCAACACCTCAAGAGTCGCCGACCCGGTTTCTTTTTTGCTGTAGCGCAACCCGTTGTCAAACAAATTATTCATCACCTGTTCGAGTTGTCCGGTGATGACGTTGACCTGAATGTCACTGGCATCGATATCGAGTTTGATTGAATCACATACTTCATGGGTGGCTTTGTAATTCTCGACAAACCTGGGCAGCCACTCGTTGAGAACTATGCGCTTGCTGGAAGTGTCGTCATGCCTCGACGCATCGAGCACATCTTCGATGATCAGGTTAATGCGACTGCAATGATCGAGGATGATTTGTACCATGCGTTTGTCGTCGCTCGCTACGGATTCAGATTCCCTCAGCAGCTGGCTCGCGTGACTGATGGCGCCAAGCGGGTTGCGGACTTCATGGGCAATGCTTGCGGTGAGCCGGCCAAGGGAAGCCAGCTTCATTTGCCTGATTCGCTGCACAATCTGGCGATTGTCTTCGAGGAAGACCAGGATGTCTGAGTCGGTGTCAGGGTCCAGAAAAGCGAAGTTGAGCTGAATCTGCTTGTTCGATTGTGGAATATCAATTGGTTGTGGTTGTCGCTTGGGATTGATCTTCCAGAGATTCAATTGCTCTGAAATTAAATCCGGAAGCAGGGGTGTGATTTCAGCTTCGCTGTCTTCCAATTCCGGATTGAGCAGGAGCAGTGTCGACCTGGCCGCACTGTTCATGCTCACAATTTCCATTGACGAATTGACTACCATCACGCCAGTGCGCATGCGCTGGATAATTTCGTTGTTGAGTTTCTCCAGATCGACAATATCGCTGGCTTGTCTCTCGGCCAGTTCCGTGGCGCGATAGATTCGTGTGGTTACAGTTTGTATATAGAGGGACGTCGCAAACAGGATAATGCCCAGGATACCAGTCTGGATAAACTGGCTTTGAGGATCTTCCAGCGCCAATGCCAGGTACAACTCGATGTAGATCAAAGCCAGCGTCGCAACTGCGGCGAGGAATGTGCTGACCCTGCCACGAATCATGATGCTGCCAGAAGCGATGGTGACGATCATGAATAGTCCGAGGCCGCTGGCGGTACCGCCACTGGTATAGTCCAGCAAACTGATTGCCAGGATGTCACCAATCAGCATGCCGGTAAGCACTGGCTGACTGCGGAACAAATTCCTCGCGGTGGGAGTGAAGAAGGTGATCATCACGCCGAGGACTGCGTAGACCACGTTAACCT
Organism: uncultured Pseudohongiella sp.; assembly: GCA_964438455.1. Classification (GTDB taxonomy): domain Bacteria; phylum Pseudomonadota; class Gammaproteobacteria; order Pseudomonadales; family Pseudohongiellaceae; genus UBA9145. The sequence continues at coordinate 8,648 of CAYTLI010000058.1, read as the reverse complement.
GAACGAACAGGGTGGGATCGAGCGCGCCAAGAGAGGAGGGGTCAGGACTGCTAATGAAGGTGATTAGCAGCACCAGGGGCAAAACGATCCGGTAAACATTGTAGACAATGGATACGTTCGCAATCTGCTCTTCGTACTGTGTGATCCTGGGTTCCATAAATGAGTCTTTCTATGGCCTATATTGCCTGTCTGGTACGACTTTCTATTCCTAATTTATCGTACAATAGGGCTGCTTGGTTAGGGATGCTTGTCAGGACCTCTGCCCCATTGCTTACTCACCGGATTGTCGCACGCGGAAACACTCGATGTCAGGGAAGCTCAAAATCATATTAGCCCAGCTTAATCTGCTGGTTGGCGACATAGATGGCAACACGGACCTGGTGATCCAGTCCGCACGAAACGCTATCGATGAGCATGGGGCGGACCTGATTGCGTTTCCGGAACTCACCCTGACCGGATACCCGCCGGAAGACCTGTTGCTGCGCCCCAGTCTCGAACTCAGGATTGGCAAGGCCGTGCAGCGCATACTGGATGCAAATCTGCAGATCTATTGCGTAATCGGATTGCCAGAGCTGAAGGATTCAAAGCTATTTAACAACCTGACAGTGATTCGCGCCGGTGAAATTCTTGCCAGTTACCACAAGCAATGCCTGCCCAACTATCAGGTATTTGATGAGCATCGCTATTTCGAGCCGGGTCATGGTCCGTGTGTGCTGGAAATCAACCAACAGCGTGTGGCATTTACTATATGCGAGGATCTGTGGGAAGAAGCGCCCGTGTTACAGGCCAGGGAGGCAGGCGCCCAGGTTCTCATCAATATTAACGCTTCCCCCTTTCATATGGACAAGCGGGAAGAGCGCAGGGAGCTGCTGCAGCAACGAAGCAGGGAAGGAAATTTTCCTATCGTTTATGTGAATCTCGTTGGTGGCCAGGACGAATTGGTATTCGACGGTGGGTCGATGGCGGCGCTACCGGACGGAGAATGCCGGATGGTTGCTCCGCAGTTCGAGGAAGGTCTGTATCCGCTCCTGCTTGAGTGTACAGAAGCCGGGGAATGTCGAATCGAAACCCAGACTAGCCCGGAAAACCTGGAGCCAGAGGCGGAGATTTATTCGGCACTGGTTATGGGGGTGCGGGACTACGTCAACAAGAACAAGTTCAAAGGGGTGGTACTGGGGCTTTCCGGCGGTATTGATTCTGCCCTGACTCTGTCCATTGCAGTCGATGCACTGGGCAAGGACAGGGTGGAAGCAGTGATGATGCCTTTTGAATATACCTCTCAATTAAGCCTCGACTGTGCGGCGCAGCAAGCAGAGACCCAGGGAGTTCACTATCGTGTTATCGCGATCAATGAGATCTATGCCAAATTCATGGAGTCTTTACGCAGCGAGTTCGCCGGTACTGAAATCGATGTCACTGAGCAAAACCTGCAGGCGCGTGCTCGCGGAGTCATCCTTATGGCGATTTCCAACAAAAAGGGACTCCTGGTGCTTACCACTGGCAATAAAAGCGAGATCGCTGTCGGTTATTCAACCCTGTACGGGGATATGGCTGGAGGTTTTGATGTGCTGAAAGACGTTTCCAAGACTCTGGTCTATCGCCTGGCGCGCTATCGAAACAGCCTGGAGCCCGGAGACAGCGAAATTATTCCCCGGGGCGTGATAGAACGGCCACCTTCTGCTGAATTGGCGCCGGGACAGAAAGATCAGGATTCGTTACCCGACTACGATACCCTGGATCGCATACTTGAGCTTTACGTCGAGCAGGATTTCAGTGCCTCGGCGATCATGGCGAAGGGGTTTGCTGAAGAAGATGTCAGGAGAGTGCTCAGGCTGGTCGATCTCAATGAATACAAGAGACGCCAGTCCCCTGTGGGTGTGCGCCTGACACAGCGTGGATTTGGTCGCGACCGTCGCTATCCGATTACCAATGCCTGGCCAATGGGTGATTAGGGCCAGCAGAGTTCTATTGATTTGGGCGGCGCTGCTGCTGATCCTGCCGTTGACGACGAATTTCTTCCACTCGCTGCCTTGATTCTCTGATCTGTTGCGCAGCCTCGCGCTGGATCTGTTGTTCCTGCTGTATTTGCTCTGCTTGCTGGCTATAGCGTTCCCGCAACGCGCGTCGCTGCTCTTCGTCCAGGTTCTGGAATCTACGTTGTACTGCTCGCAAGCGGCGTTGCTGTTCATTGCTCAAGCCATTGAAGCGCTGGAATCTTTGATTGATGAGTTGGCGCTGTTGCTGTGACAGATTCTGGAAGCGACGCTGTTGATTGATTGCCTGCTGTCGCTGTTGCGGTTGTAATTGCTCCCAGCGATTGGCGCCGCGCCGCAAACGCTGTTGTCGTTCTACGCTCAGGTCGTCCCACTGGGATTCCAGTTGCTGAAGAATCTGCCGTTCTTCCAGAGACAAATCGGTCCAGGGGATTTTTTCCTGGGCAAGCACGGCTGGCGTGCCGAGTAGTAATCCGCTTATCAGTAGAAGTTTGATTAATCGATTAATTGCCTTCATTGATCGTTGCCCTGATCGCTCACTTCATTGTCGTCATTTGCATTACTATCGCCTGTGGCAGCATCCAGGCTTGCAGCGATGTTTAACAGTTCCGCAAATTCTCCTGTCAGCAGGCTTTCTGGTTCAATCCATTCCCCGTTATCGGTTTGAAAAGAACCGAGAAACTCCAGCAGTTCAAGATCCGGAACCTGTAGTGCCTGTTCGTCCTCTGCTCCTGCCGCATTGCTGGCTGTCCCGGCTACCAACAGCCAGTAAAGTATTTGCAGAGACTTCGACTGTGCTTGATTGATCATGATGTCTAGTAAGTAAATCCATTCTCATCCAGCCACAGGTAGAAATCCAGATTCTCATAGAGTTCGAGGTCGTCAGCGGAAGCTACCAACACCAGTTCGTCATCCAGCGACATGTTGCTGCGCGAGCCGTCATTAACATAAACCAGTGACACGACAGTGAGCAAAACACATGCAGTTGCCAGCATACTGGCCGGCAAAGGAAATGCGCCGGTAAAAACGCGGTCAAGCCAGGCCTGCCAACTATTGCGGCTTGTTGATGCTGGCGCCGCGTCAAGCTGGCCTATGGCGCGTGCTCGCATTGCGTCCAGTCGTTTGTTGACGAAGTCTGGTTGTGGCTGATCTTCCAGGGAGTTCAGCAATGAATCGGCCAACATGGTTTCATCAGCCGATGGGTCTGCTGCAGAACTTCGTTGCAGAGCAGCCATGCGCGCGGCATCGAGGCGTGAACCCATTTGCTGTTCCACATCTGCCAGGCTCCGCTCGAGGACTTCACAGACAGACTGGATAAACTGTTCTTCGCTTCTGCTCATGGCCAGTGATCACCTAATGCTTCGCGTAGAGTATGTATCGCTCTCGAGTAGTGGGTTTTAACACTTCCCTCTGCGCAGGACATGGCTGCCGCCGTTTGCCTTACATCGAGTCCTTCCCAGGCGCGTAGCAGAAATGCCTGCTGCTGCCGTGGAGGCAGTTGTTCCAGAATCTGCTGCAGCTTCACCATGCTCTGATCCGTTTCTGAATCCTTGTCGGGCTGCTTGCCATAATGATCGGGGGCAGTCTGTATCGGATCCTCATTGCTTTCTTCATCGGCATAAAGATAAGTCCGGTGGCGATTGCGAACGCTACTGCGCCGATACCAATCGTTAATCCTGCTGGTGAGAATTCGATAGAACAGCGGTGTCCACTCGCTCTCATCCCGGTCACTATACTTTTCAACCAGTTTGAACATCGCATCCTGAACCAGGTCCAGTGCATCTTCCGGATTACCCGTTGCCAGCTGGGCAATGCGAAAAGCGCGGTTTTGCACCGAGTGCAGGAATTTATCCAGAAGCGCTTGTTTGTCCAGGGTGCTGCTCCTATGTTGAGCGACAGGAGATATTGTTACAAAGGCTGGCAGGTTCATGGTCAGCTTTCGAGCACTATATCGGCTATTTACACCCTAAAATTACGCTTTCCCACAGCATATAACGCGGCAAGCCCACATTGGTTTACCGCTTCTGAGCATATTCTTGCTGGGCTGAAAGCCCCGGATTACGTGGGTTCTGGCCTAGTTAAAGACGCCAAAAGTGATAACGTCGAAGAACGAGCGATCAGTCTCAGGCTCAGCCTGGGAATCGATGATCTGCTGGCTACCAGAGGTGATTGGTCGGCGGGTAGGGGCCAGTGGAGGATTGCCGCGATTGTCACCGAGCAAGCCGAAGGTGACCGTGTACAGCAGAGAGGGATCGGTAATCTCGGAACGCACGATGAAGTCACCGTCATTATCGATAGCGGCATGTTCAGGATAATTCTCTTTCAACAGGGCGAGAGAAGTATCTGCAAGTTCATTCAATCCCAGCCGCAGGTAGCATTCCACCATGATGGCGACCCCATCGGCCACGGCCGGTGTGCCCTGAAAGTTCTCAACCACATATTGCGCGCGACGCAGCGCCGCAATGTAAGCGCGTCTTTCCAGGTAGTAATTCGCGACATGGATTTCGTAGACGGCGAGATTGTTGCGCAGGTACACCATGCGTGCCCTCGCATCTGCTGCGTAAGCGCTATCCGGATAGAGTGCCAACAACTGGGAAAAATCGTTGAAGGATTCCTGTGACAGACCGGGATCTCGCTTGGTGTGATCGACGGGCACGATACGGCTGAAAAAGCCGCCACCATCTTCAAACGAAGCCAGTCCCTTCATGTAGTAGGCGTAGTCTACGTTTTCATTTTCCGGATGCAGGCGTATGAACCGGTCAGCGGCTGCCCGCGCTGCCTCCTCGTCGCCGTTACGAAAGTAAGCATAGACGATTTCAATTTGTGCCTGGGCCGCATAGCGACCGAAAGGGAAACGCGACTCGAGCGCCTGGTATGTGGCAATCGCGCCGTTGAAGTTTTGACTATTAAGCTGCTCCAGGGCGCGGCGATAGAACTGCTCTTCGGTGCTCAGACCAGCAAATTCATCCTCATCATCGCCGCCGAAGAGACCGCAGCCACTGAGCAGGGTCAGTGCCAATAAAAGCGCGCATGTTTTGGTTAATATGTTCACAGAGTGCTTACTGCCTGATTTCCAGGGCGCTATTAAACCATAGCCAGCCAGCTAATCCCAAAGCGGCGGGTGATCCGTCGCTGCTGCTCCTGGCTGAATCAAGTATTATTGGCCGGTGACTGAAAACAAGCAGCAGATCAAGCTCCAGGCGCCTGTCCCTGACGAGCACGCCGGCAACAGGTTGGACCAGATTGTTGCCAAAATGTTTCCTGACTATTCCCGTTCCCGTTTGCAGGGCTGGATCAAGTCGGGGGCGTTGCGCGTGGATGGCAAGCAACAGCGCCCGAGAGACCCGGTCGGTGCGGGCGCAATGGTGACCATAGACGCTGAACTTGAGCCCGCAGAACAGTGGATTGCTGAACCTGTGCCACTGGAAATCGTCTACGAGGATGAGGACTTGCTGGTAGTCAACAAGGCCGCAGGAACCGTGGTGCACCCGGCTGCCGGGCATCGTGGAGGCACCTTACTGAACGGCTTGCTAGAGCACTGCGCCGAGCTGGAAAACCTGCCCAGGGCTGGCATCGTGCATCGCCTCGACAAGGATACTACCGGCTTGATGGTGGTTGCCAAGAGCCTTACCGCCCATACGAAGCTGGTACAGCAGCTGCAGGCACGAACCGTGAAGCGTGAATATGAAGCCGTGGTGAAAGGCGTACTTACCGGTGGTGGCACTGTCGACGCTCCGCTTGAACGACATCCGGTCAATCGCAAGAAGCGGGCGGTGGTTGAGTCGGGCAAAGAGGCTATCACTCATTACCGGGTTGAGAAGCGGTACCGCTGTCACACCCATGTGCAGGTGCAACTGGAAACCGGGCGAACCCACCAGATAAGAGTACACATGGCACATATTGGTCACGGCCTGGTGGGTGACCAGCTCTATGGCGGGCGTTTACAAATTCCGGCAGCGAGCTCCAGTGAATTGATTGCGGCGCTGCAGTCATTCAAACGCCAGGCACTGCACGCCAGACGCTTGACCCTGCAATCTCCGGGCAGCGCAGAGATGCTGAGCTGGGAAGCGCCTCTGCCGGCAGACATGCAGGCACTGTTGACTGCATTGGCGGCAGATCAGGCGGCACTGGCTTCATGAGCACGCCCCATCCGGTATTTCTCGATGCTGACTGGCCGATGCCTGAATCTGTCGGGTGCGTGGTCAGCACACGCAAGGGAGGGCAGAGTACAGGCAGCTATGACAGCCTGAATCTGGCCGATCACGTGGGCGATCAGGGCGATGCAGTGCTGGCTAATCGCAAGCTGGTGGCGGCTCAATACGCTGACATTGCTCAGTGGCAATGGCTGGAGCAGACCCATAGCGCGGACGTGCATGCGGTTGAGACTGCGCGGCTACCGATCACTGGCGACGGCCTGGTGACCAAAACCAGGGGACTGGCTTGCTGCATACTGACCGCCGATTGCCTGCCGATCCTGCTCTGCAATGAAGAGGGTAGCGAAGTTGCTGCTGTTCATGGCGGCTGGAGGGGACTCGCAGCCGGGATTATTGGCAACACCCTCGACAAGATGCGGAGCAGCCCGGGATCGCTTATGGCATGGCTCGGGCCGGCGATTGCTTCCTGCCACTTCGAGGTCGGCGCAGAGGTTCGGGAGCAGTTTCTGGCGGGCAACCCATCCGCAGCGATCGATGCCCAGTTCGGGCCTGCCGATCAGGGCAAATACATGGTAGACCTCTACGGAATTGCTCGTACCCAGTTACAGCAACTTGGTGTCGATCGCATTCATGGTGGCGGGCTCTGTACCTATTGTGACAGCGAGCATTTCTATTCCTATCGCCGCGATGGCCAGTGCGGGCGCATGCTGAGCGCCATTTTCCTGCGCTGAAAGCCAGTTTGATCCGCATCAATTATTGCTCAGGCAATCCGCCCGGGTGCATTGAAATTACCCATCAGCAACCCAATTATTAACTGCAGTATTCAAGTTTTAACGCAGAACCTGCCGCACGGGCGGGTCCTGGAATTGTGCAGGTGGCACTTATGCGTCTCGACAAATTAACCAGCAAATTACAATCGGCCCTGGCTGATGCCCAGTCCCTGGCGGTGGGCAAGGATCACAACCTCATTCAACCGGCGCACCTGCTTCTGGCTCTGCTGGATCAGAAGGGTGGTTCGGTACGACCCTTGTTGTCACAGACGGGTTTCAATGTTGCCGATCTGCGCAAGCAGCTGCAGCAAGTGGTCGATGGTCTGCCGCAGGTACCCGACAGCGATGGGCAGATTTCTGTCAGTCCCGAACTGGGCAAGTTGCTCAACCAGGCAGATAAGCTTGCGCAACAGAAAGGTGACAGTTTCATCTCCAGTGAAACCATTCTGCTGGTTGCCATGCAGGATAAGGGTGATGTGGGACGCATACTCAATGGATTTGGCGTATCTGCCCAGGCGCTGGAAAACGCCGTAGCCAATCTTCGTGGCGGCGAAAATGTAGACGATCCTGAGGCAGAAGAAGCCTGGCAGGCGCTGAGCAAGTATTGCGTCGACCTGACTGAGCGGGCAGAGAATGGTGAGCTGGATCCAGTCATCGGTCGTGATGCAGAGATTCGACGAACGGTACAGGTGCTACAGAGACGCACCAAGAACAATCCTGTCCTCATTGGCGAACCTGGAGTCGGTAAGACAGCTATTGTAGAAGGTCTCGCCCAGCGCATCGTTAATGGTGAAGTGCCCGAGGGTTTGCGTGACAAGAAGATTCTGGCACTCGACATGGGCGCACTCATTGCTGGCGCCAAGTTCCGGGGCGAATTCGAAGAACGACTGAAAGCCGTGTTAAAAGAACTCTCCAAACAGGAAGGATCTATCATCCTGTTCATCGACGAGATTCACACCATGGTTGGAGCCGGCAAGGCTGAAGGTTCCATGGATGCAGGCAACATGTTGAAACCTGCACTGGCCAGGGGTGAACTTCACTGCGTGGGTGCAACCACCCTGGATGAGTATCGCCAGTACATCGAGAAGGACGCGGCACTGGAACGTCGCTTCCAGAAAGTACTTGTCGAAGAGCCGACTGAAGAAGACACGATCGCTATTTTGCGTGGCCTCAAGGAACGCTACGAGGTTCACCACGGAGTCGATATCACAGATTCGGCCATCATCGCGTCGGCAAAACTTTCCCAGCGTTACATTACCGACAGGCAACTTCCCGATAAGGCGATCGATCTGGTTGATGAGGCTGCGAGTCTTATCCGCATGGAAATTGATTCCAAGCCGGAAGAGATGGACAAACTGGAACGTCGACTCATCCAGTTGAAGATTGAGCAGGAAGCATTGAAGAAAGATGAAGACGCTGCCTCGCAGAAACGCAAGGAAAAGCTGGCAGAAGATATAGCTGAGCTGGAACGTGACTATGCCGACCTGGAAGAGATCTGGAAGGCAGAGAAAGCTTCTTTGCAAGGAGCAGCGACAATCAAGAGCAGCCTTGAGAAGGCGCGACATGATATGGAAACGGCACGACGCGACGGTGACCTGGCGCGCATGTCGGAGATTCAGTACGGCGTGATACCCGGCCTGGAAAAGAAACTGGAGATGGCAGCCGAAGCCGAAGCATCGGAGAAAAAGCTGCTGAGAAATCGGGTAACCGAGGAAGAAATCGCCGATGTG
>CAYTLI010000057.1:0-14636 GCA_964438455.1 uncultured Pseudohongiella sp. | reverse complement strand
GCCGACCGTATCAAGCTGCATAATGGAGCGACAATGGGCGTCGAACCGAATTCGTTCCTGCATTGAAAATAAAGCCACCTATCGCTTCGCCAAGATTTGCTAATTGTGTTAGGTCCATACTTTCAATAACCTGTACTGGCCAAACTTACCAAATAGGCAATAACGTGCGGATGGGCTGTGGTGGAGTATTGCTGTTGCAAGCTTTATTATGTTTCGTCTTCACTGACTTCCTCGGCTCGGATCTCATCGATTACTTTAAGGAATGCTTTGGAATGCCCGCTAGCTCCCAGGGAATTACGCCATATCTCAAACATAGGCCATCTCACTAGTTGATGGAGAGTTTTTCTACGACCTTCCCACGCATCATTATCGAGATATCCCGTGGTGTATTGGAAATATCGATTGGCTGAATCCAGCAAATACAAATTATAGAGAATTGTAGCCTTTCGATTTTCTTCTCTGTCAGAGAATGCCTCTCCAGCGATCACTCGGTCCCAAATATCAGCATTGTTTATGATGATGGAAGCAAAGTTCATTTCAGACTGAAGAACTGTCTGAAGACTATCGTTCCTTGCGAGACTATTATTCAGGCGAATCTGGCTAGCCAAGTAGATTAGCGACGCCACAACGGCGAGGGCGCCGATTACTTCTCCGATTGCTCCAATAGCTTCCCAATTCATTCTTATTTTTATTTCCGATTGCAGTACGTCAGGTCAGAAACATAACGCCGTTTTTAACGATGTGGCTCGCCGCAAACCAGATGTGGTGAGGCGCTACCATTGCACAGTTTGTTATGTGTCGCTTTCATCAGAACCATGCTTTCGCTGATAGAAAAAGAATGCAATGCATCCAATGTAGCCACCAATAGTAATCAGATTGTACAAAAACGTGATAAATCGTGTGGCAATTACAGCCGCATTACCAACATCACTGACTAAGCCATTCGGAAATTCTTGCAGCAATAAGTTGAGTTCGGCGATCAAATTCCTAGATAGGTTTAGTTGTACGACTAGTAGGAAACAAATTCCCGTAAAGAGCACTAAAACAATGGAAACGTGTACTTTATTGAGTCTATTCGCTGCAAAATAGCTCATAATCAGAAATGCGAAAAGAATGCTCACATATCCTAGAACTATCTGGATTGCGTTGTCGTTGTAATCGGACAACAAGGCCATTGCTTCGTATTCAGTCATGCAGTGAATCCATTTGTGCACATAACGCCCTTCTTAAGGGGGCGGTTCGCGAGCACAGCGGGCGGATAAAATGGCGCCAGCCATTCGCCCGCTGCGCGGAGTGAGGCGCTCCCATTGAAGGGTTTGTTATGTTCCGGACAGAGCATCAAAACTCCCATTCTGGACAGTTCAATTTATCTAACTCTTCGATTACTAAAGTATAAAAACCGAGGTTTGCTTGCCTCATCTCCTCGTGAATTCTTAGTTGCATAAAAGGACATAATCCCGGGTAAATTTCGAGAGTCCTAGTTACGTTTCCAATATATATCGATAGCACATTGTCAGGCACGAATCCGGAATCCACCGCACTATTGGTCGTTGCCCACAAATTTTGATACATGCCCGCCAGTGAGAAAGCCTGGTTTGCTTCTTCATTTGTCAGGTCTGGCTCAGCACTTCTTAATTTTTCTAGTAGAGATGCAACTTCAGGCTCATCTAGTGCCAGTCGATTTATCTCCATTGTCAATGTCGGTATCTCAGCCCGGGTTTCTCGTTCAGCAATAATGTTTCCTTGTTGTAACTGTAATCCTACGAACACCAGTGAAAGTACTAGAGCGGCACCTCCTGCTAATTCGATAATGGACTTAGCGTCTATGTTCATAGTTTGTAATAAGTCCGATATACCTTGATGTAGAAAGAGTTGAGGAACATAACATTTGTATATCCGGCCGGCTCACTTTGCCCTCGCCAGCTTTCAGAAGTTTATGTCGTAGCAGCTTGAATTGGAACAGTTTGACGAATGCTATGGATTTCCCCAAATCTAGATACTGGGGGTCCCGTGTATCCAGGATAGGGGACCTCGCTTTCTTTGTTAAGGGGTTTCTCTATATTCAAATTGTAGAGAGATAGAATTTGTAACTAATCAGCAACTTGGAAAATGCTGAGATGGGGAAAGCGGCCATTTCGGATGGTTAAGCGTGCGGATATGGCCGCCGCAAATATTTTAATTGCAGCTGCCTCTAAGTTGTTCTATCCATTCGCTGATCAACTGGATACCTTCCTGGTGGACCAGGGAGCGCCCTAGCTCCGGCATCATCTCGTCAGGCTCGCGTGATTGCATGCGATATAAAAGAATGGATTGTTCTGGCTGTCCAGGCACAATGCTGTAAAGCATATTGCCTGCGCCACCACCGGCGGCAACTGGTGGTTTGCACAGGCCCATGTTGACCAGCTGGCCGTGCTCGCCGTTGAGAATAAGGTTCGATGTATCGGCGGCTCCATTTGGATTATGGCAGTGCCCGCAGTTGATATTCAGGTATTCCATGGCGCGTTCCTGCAGGCCGCCGTCTTCGCTATAGCTTACTGTTTCCAGCCGCATGGATGCGCTCTCAAGCCAGCCCCGTGCGACCAGTTTGTCGATTTCCATCTCCAGCTCGCCATCGTCTGGCTGGTACCTCTTGTAACTGAGCTGTCTTGTCACTGCGCCCAGTGGATGCATGTCGCCATCTGGGTGTTCGGTGACGTGACATCCGGCACACTGGTTCTCATTGGGCACGAAGTAAAGAAAGTCTTCGCTACCATTGGTGGAGTGCAGGTTGAGGGGCGCACTTGTGCCCGCTACCCGCAGGAAGGCTTCGGTTTCTTCTGCATTCCACACGTAGGGAAAGGCATCCCAGCTATCCTGACGGCGCACCAGCAGGCGAGTCTCCATCAGGCGATTGTCTGCCAATGCAATTGAAGCGGCAGTTATCTCGTCACTCTTTATGGCATCCCCGGCAGTATTGGTTGGATAGTAGAAGGTCTTGCTGATCACCGTACCAACCGGGTATTCGATTTCTCCATCGACGAGAGTTGCTGTTTCACCGTCTGGAATCCAGAGCGTGCGCATTTTCTGTGCGTAATCAGTGAACAGTACATTCGCCGGCCGGAATATCAGAGTGCCCGACTTGGGAGTAAGAGCGTCGCTATCGAGATTAAACAAACCCCAGTCTGAAAGTCGACTGGGATTGTCGCTGGCATGAAAAACCGGCGGCGATTCAGAGCAGGCAGTCAACGCCATGCACAGGATTATGCTTGCTGCAAAGGCGCGCATGCTACTGTTTTCAGTCAGCGCTGGAGCTGAGCGAGATGACCGACAGGCTTGGCAGGGTGCACGCGTGGCTGCTGGCGTCGAAGGAGGGCGCCGCAAAGCCATTGGTAGCATCCAGATTGACGAAACTTACTTCGCCATTATTGCTCAGGCACAAAGCCTGCGCGGGCGAGCTGCCCGGTACCAGAGTACCGTCCCAGACGATGTCGGGGATATCCAGGCCGGTGGCAGCCTGTAATGCCAGCAGAGGTTCGGAATCTGGTGCAGTGCCGCCACCATTGAACTGGTTATCGTGAATATAGATTGCTTCCGGAATCGGATCGTAGTTCGGATCTTCGAAGGGGCGCTCGGTAATGTAGTAGCTGACTATCATCACATTCGATGTCTGGTTATCAGTAAATTCATTACCGAATACTTCAATGCTGTCATTGGCAAGCACCATCAGGCCAGTACCCGCTGGCACTTCACCGACGATATTACCTTCCGGTGCAAAATTACTGATGTTGTTATTGATGATCTGATTGTTGAAGACGCGGGTATTGCGACCACCCTGTACGGGCAGGTTTGGCAAATCAAATACCAGTATGCCGCCAGTGTTATTGGTCGCAACATTGTCATGTACATCGGCAAAGGTGGAGTTTTCGATCTCGATGCCCGCCACGTTGTATTCGGCGCGGGAGTTGCGCACGATGATCTGGTTGGACTGGCCTACATAGATGCCTGCATCCGATGCGCCGATGGCGACTGCGCCATCGATGAGTATGTTGCTCGATTGCACAGGGTAGATGCCGTAGGCGCCATTAGTTGTCAGTGGGCCGCCAGTCCATTCGGTGCGTACATTGCGGATGACAACGTTGTTGCTCTCATTGATTTTTAGGGCATCGCCGACTGTATCTTCGATTGCCAGATTTTCTATGACGAAGTCATTGGCACTGACCAGCAGGCCTTCTGCACCCTGGGCCTGATTGGCAAAGGAGAGAACTGACTGATCCATGCCCTCACCGCGGATGGTTACGCCATCTACGGTGAGAGATAGCCCGCGAGTCAGTTCGTGAGTTCCTGCCGGGATCTCGATGACGTCTCCAGGCTGTGCCTGGATGAGTTGCTGTTGCAGGGATTCTTCGAAACTCAGCTCCGGTTCCGGTGGAGCCTGTTCACTGCAGGCGGCAAGAAAGCCAAGAATTGCGGGCAAGGTGACTAAGGCAGAAAAAGATTTGCTGCGGAGCTGCATGAGATTCCCCCTTCAAACATGCGTAACCACTGGATTCAGGCGATGCAGTATAGGACGCGGGTTAGCCGTGGGCAAATATCTGCGCTGAGCAGGGTGCGCATGAATGACCCACTGGGTTATCCTTGCTGGATCCATTCCCATTCGCAGGTGGTGGCATGAGCAACAGAAATAAAAATAATAATAACTCACCGTATCTGCACCCGCTGAAACGCAGGCAATTCCTGCGAGGCAGCGCCGGAGCCATGGGTGGCGCCTGGTTGTCCACCTGGCCCTGGCAGAAACTGGCCGCACAACAGGAATTGGTTGCCGATGGTGAATGGGATGCGGGTCAGCTTCGACATCTCTTGCCCGCTGTCAACGAGTCCCATTTTTTGATCAAGGCTTCGTTCAGCCGACCGCTGCCTGAAGTCCCAAACTTGCGAATTCGCCGTGCGGGTAACGAAACCAGTGTTGCAGGCTTGCGCAACGATACCCGGGGAGAATTCTGGCAGTTTTATGCGGCGGGCCTGCAGCCTGATACCGAATATGAGCTCTCCCTCATTGGTGCAGGCGGTGAGCAGTTATGTGATACCTGGCCCCTGGCAACGTTTCCGACACCTGAGCAGAGCCCGGAGCGATTGCGTGTTTTGTTTTACACCTGTGCTGGCGGTCCGGAAGGGGAATATTTCGGTATTGGGGATCGGCGAGGCAACCTGCCTATCGCCATAAGGCGGCGAATGCTGCGCCGAGCGCTGTCTTTCTCGCCCCAGGCGGCAGTGGCCAATGGAGATCATATTTACTGGGACCTGCACACCTGGCAAGGAGAGAATGCTGGCGAGTTGAGCCCCGCTGGCCAGCAGTCTGATTTCGATTTCGCCGCGCGGGTGATGGGTGGCAGTAACGAGGAAGCAATGAAGTTGGCGGCTGGGCCTCAGATCGTCCCGCTCTATGGTACGGATTTCCGCTCCACGCCCATGTATTTTCTTCAGGACGATCATGATCACTGGGAGAACGATTCGCCCCTGACTTATCCGGTGCCCTGGTTTCAGCTACAACTGGCGCGCACCACGCAGCAGCTCTATTACCCGGAGTTCCTGGCCGACCCAACCCGCTCGCCGGGTTTGCCCTATTCACATACAAGTGCCAGAGGCGACCTGTCCGAGAGTTTTGGCACGCTACGTTATGGGGATTTGCTTGAGGTGCTGCTGTACGACGTGCGCAGAACCCTCAGCGTTGGCGAATTAAATGCCAGCTTTCTCGATAGCAATGTAGAAGACTGGTTGGCAGCGCGCACTGCTTCCACTGATACCCGGCACCTTGTGCATGTGCCATCCAATCCGCCTGGCTGGACTGCGGGCAAATGGGGCGAGTGGTATCCCGATATGCTGCATCCGGAAACAGGTCAGCTAACCACGCAAATACCGAAACCTCACTGGCAGCGGGGTTGGCTAAACCAACATGACCGGATCATGCAGGAGGTGGCGAACATGCGCCATCGTAATCCCTTGTTTATTGTTGGTGACCTGCATGCAACCGGGGTGGGTACCATGCACGGTGCCGGCAACCGGGATTTCAGTGACAACCCCATAACCAATATCCTCTGCGGTCCCGTCAGCACATCGATCCGGGGCTTTCCCTCGGTGGTACGTGGTGTGAAGGCCGCGCCTTCCCAGTACCTCGATTTCGAGGAGCAGGTTCCCCCTTTTGAAGAGCATGGTTTCACCCTGGTGGATTTCGAGCGGGACAAGATCGTCGCCCAACTATTCAAGTGGGATGTAAATAGCCAGCCGCTGGATGCAATTGACTCTCTACAGCCCTATTACACGGTTGAGCTGGATCGCCCCTGAGCCAACTCCTGCAGTTTTCATTAGCTTCTTCTCTCAACGTCAAACGCTACACTGGCAACTACTGTTGATTCGTACATGGATCATCAGGCGCATATTCTGGCTCTTCTGCGCTCGCTACCATTCAAATACCAATAAAGGAGTGCGCTATGAAAGTTCCTGTTCGCTCGGCAATGATGATTGCCACCGCGATTTTGTTGCTGGCCTATGTGCGCGGTGTGTTCGCGATTCCTTCCGTATTCCCCACAGGCACAACTATCTTCGATCCGGAAAAAGCCTGGGGCGGTTACACCATTATCGATACGGCGGATAGGGAAGGGGCAGTGTTACTGGATATGAATGGCAATGTGGTACGTCGCTGGCCACAGCTTGCCGGCATGGGGCCATTTCGCATGATGCCGGGCGGCTATGTATTTGGTGCCGATACTTTTCGCCGGCCTTATCAGGAGTCGGTCACGCTGATGCAGCTGGACTGGGACAATGAAAAAGTATGGGAGTTTAACCGGCTGGAACAGGTGAAGACCGAAGTCGTCGAGAATGATGACGGCACCACGACCGGCGGCGAAACCATCTGGGCGGCAAGACATCATCATGACTGGCAGCGTGAGGGCAATCCGGTCGGCTACTACGCGCCGGGTGCTGCACCTCGTACCGATGGTGGCAAGACGATGATACTTGCGCACAAGAACGTCACCGTTCCAGAGATATCCGACAAGCGTCTGGAAGACGACTACATCGTGGAGATCAACTGGCAGGGCGAAGTGGTTTGGGAGTGGCTGGCCAGTGACCATGTAGACGAACTGGGTTTTACTGAAGAGGCACGCAATGCCATATACCGCTCGGTGCCCTACCGCGAGGACAGAGAGAGTGCGGACTGGTTGCACATCAATTCAGCAACCTATCTTGGGCCAAACAAGTGGTATGACGAAGGCGACGAGCGATTTCACCCGGATCACATCATGATCAGCTCCCGCGAAGCGAACATTATTGCGATCATTGCCAGAGATGGCAGCATCGCCTGGCGCCTGGGTCCTGACTACACGGTGACGCCGGAAGGTGCGGAGCTCGGCCAGGTTATCGGTCAGCACAACCCGCACATCATTCCCGAGGGCTTGCCCGGCGCCGGCAATCTGTTGGTGTTCGATAATGGTGGCTACGGTGGCTATGGCTGGGCCAATCCCGCCAATCCCGATGGCATCACTACCATGACCAGGGATAATTCGCGCTTACTTGAGTTTAATCCAGTAACGCTGGAAGTAGTCTGGGAATACTCTTTCAGTGGCACGGAACGCTTTAATTTTTACAGCGCCTATGTGAGCAATGCCCAGCGACTTCCCAATGGCAATACCATGGTAAACGAAGGCATGCATGGGCGCGTGTTTGAGCTTACGGAAGACAAGGAAATCGTCTGGGAGTATGTGAGTCCTTATTATACGGACGATGATGTGCCATCCCATCGCGTCTATCGTGCCTATCGGGTTCCCTATGACTGGATTCCGCAAATAGATCCGCCTGAAGAAACCGCGGTTGTTCCGCCCAACAACAGTAACTTCAGGGTGCCGAAATAGTCTGCGTACAATTCAGGCAATAAACGGGCAATAAAAAAGGCGGCTCAAAGCCGCCTTTCTTGATTCATCTGAATACTAGTTGGAAGACCGGGACATGGGACGCATACGTGGTCCCATGTATTGAGCGTCGGTAGTGGCATCGAGCCATTCCACCGTGCCTTCATAGATAGTCAGCTGCAGGGCATCCACATCGGGGTGCGCGCCATGCCAGTGTTCAACACCGGCGGGCGTCCAGAAAGGCTCGCCGGGATGAAACTCTTCAATGGTGCGGCCGCGAATCTGGTGCAGGCCAATGCCTTCCTCGATCATCAGCAGTTGTCCCCAGGTGTGGCTGTGCCAGGAGGAGCGTACGCCGGCCGGGAACAGGATGCGGATGTAGCGGGCATCATCGGGAGCCTGAGTGACCACCGGTGCACCGCCCTGGAAATTGCTGGACTGAGCTGAGATTACATCGGTCTGGGTTACCAGCACCACCATACCAAGGGCTGCGGCGGCACAGACGGATGTGATGATTTCTTTTAGTTGCTTCGGATTCGAACTCATTGGGCGCTCCGATATTGTTCTGGGAATTAACGCTGTACGAGTAGAAACCAAGCGTCTCGGGAAGTCAACAATTGGCGCGGAATCCAGGCTCGAAAAGTTTTGCGATCCTGAGGCCAGCACTTGGGGCAGGCTTGTATGGATAGTCTGCGTGCTCATAATCAGATCACGCATTGCTTGGCGATCGTAGCCGGTAACAGCGCGAGGATTGTCCGAGTCCCGAGCGCGAAGCGCGAGGTCGAGTTCCGCAGCGCCCGGCGCAGAGAGGCAAGCAGTGATCATGAGCAAGTAGACTATCCATACAAGTCTGGCCAATTGCTTTCAGGCGCGAGTTCAGAATTCGCAGCACGCATTAAATATTTGCTATGCTCGGGACTTCGATTTCGCCCAAGAACGAGAATAACAGTGCGTCTTCTTTCTTCTTATATACGTACCGCGTTTGTTACTGCGTCACTTTTCTTTCTGGCCAGCACTGCGCTCGCGCAAAATGCCAATCCGCTTGAAGGAGATCCCCGCGCCATATTCGCTGGTGGCGCACTTTTTCGAGCCCAGTGTGCCACCTGCCACGGTGCTGACGCCAAGGGCATCAGCAGTA
The DNA here is from genome assembly GCA_964438455.1 of uncultured Pseudohongiella sp. Classification (GTDB taxonomy): domain Bacteria; phylum Pseudomonadota; class Gammaproteobacteria; order Pseudomonadales; family Pseudohongiellaceae; genus UBA9145. The sequence continues at coordinate 5,618 of CAYTLI010000057.1, read as the reverse complement.
TTGATGCGCCAGACCTGACCATGATCTGGTCCGCCCGGGAGCTGGCAGCCCGGGACGTCTATAACGTGATTCGCGATGGTGTTCCAGGAAGCATCATGCCGCCCCATGGGATGACTGATACCGAACTGTGGATGCTGGTGGCTTTTTTGCAGAGTGTTGCGGTAGAGGGCGTGATCGGTTTGCCTGCCGGCAATATCAGCAATGGTGAACGTTTGTTTGCCCAGAATTGCCGCGAGTGTCATCGGGTTGCTGGGGAGGGTGGCAGTCTCGGGCCGAACCTGTCGGGAATAACCCGGCGTCGCTCACTCGAATCTCTGAACACTTCCGTGCGCGAACCCAGTGTGTTGATTGGGCGTGGGTACAAGCCAGTTACTGTTGTTACCGGGAACAATGAACGGATTGTTGGTGTATTGAAGAGCGAGGATGCATTTTCCCTGCAGTTACTCGATCAGTCGCAACGCCTGCGTGGATTCATGAAGGCTGACTTGCAGAGTGTTGTACGCGAGGACAGCTCTTTGATGCCTGCATTTGGTTCGGGTCAGCTTGCTGAGCAGGAGTTGATCGACATACTTAATTATCTGGATAGCCTGTGATGAAAAAGAATGCACTTGTTTCAAACTCAGTTGTGCGCCTGGCAAAATCCCTGGCTACATACACTCTGCTGGCGAGTATCGGTGTTGCCTCCGCACAGACAGGTGGTGGCCCGTCTTATGAGGATATCCTTGCGGGCTTCTCCGACCCCGAGCGCTGGTTAACTTATTCTGGTGATTACACCGGAAAGCGACACAGCCCGCTGACGCAAATCACACCGGATAATGTCGATCAACTGCGCCCCGTGTGGACTTTCCAGACTGGTACGACTACTCGCGGTCGTGGTTTCGAGACCACGCCGCTTGTAGACGATGGTGTGTTGTATGTGACTGGTTCCAACAACTATGCCTGGGCAATCGATGCTCGCACTGGTCGGGCCTTCTGGTCCTACCGGCGTAATCTGCCAAATGATCTGACCTATGGTGCCAGTGCGCCGGTGAACCGCGGATTCGGTATGCTGGGTGATCGCCTGTTCATGGTGACGCTCGATGCGCACCTGATGGCTTTCGATCGTCGTACCGGTGATGTGATTTGGGAGCGTGAATTGGCGGATTATCAGGTCGGCTATTCCGCGACTTTGGCACCGCTGGTGCTGGACGACAAGGTGATCGTCGGCATCTCCGGCGGTGAATATCGCACCCGCGGTTTTATCGATGCCTTCGATCCCCAATCCGGTGAACGCATCTGGCGTTTCAATACCATCCCCGGCCCCGGTGAATTTGGTAGTGATACCTGGCCCGATGATCCGGAAATATTGGCTGCCGGTGGCGGCGGCACCTGGATGAATGGCAGCTATGATCCGGAGCTGAACCTGATTTATTGGGGAGTCGGTAATCCCAATCCCGATTACTACGGTGATGCACGCCCTGGCGACAATCTGTTTTCCAATTCTATCGTGGCGCTCAATGCAGATACCGGCGAGCGGCAATGGCACTACCAGTTTACTCCCCATGACCTGAATGACTGGGATTCCAACCACATGCCCGTGCTTGCGGAAATCGAATGGCAGGGTGAGCCCCGGCGCGTGGTAATGGTTGGTAACCGAAATGGCTTCTTCTACGTGCTCGACCGTGTTACCGGAGAACTTCTGTTAGGAAAACCGTTCACCGGCACTACCTGGGCGCGAGAGCTTGATGAAGACGGGCGACCAATTGTGTTGAACGATGGCAGCCAGGGTTGTCTGCCGGACCCGTGGGGGTCCACCAACTTCATGCCGCCTACTTTCTATCCCGGCCTGGATCTTTTTATTCTCACTGCCCGTGAGACCTGCGCGACTTTCGTGCCGGAAGAACCAGCCAATGTGCCCGGACAATCGAACTTCGGCGGTACAGTACTCATCGATGCAGAGCAGGGCAGTGGCGCGCTGCGTGCGCTGGATGTGCACACCGGTGACCTGGTGTGGGAATTCACTTATCCGTCACCCACCTTCGGCGGTGTGCTCAGTACCGCTTCGGGCCTGGTGTTTGCTGGTGATCATGAGGGTAATTTCATGGCCTTCGATGTGGAAAGCGGTGAGAACCTTTGGCACTACCAGACCGGCTCGCGCATCTGGGGAGCGGCGGCGATGACCTTTATGCTCGATGGTCGCCAGATGATTCTAATACCAGCAGGTACCACGCTGACAGCTTTTGCCTTGCCAGAGTAATCGAGCTCTGTGCTCAGTAAGCGAACATCAAAACTTCGCGATTAAGGAGAACTTAATGCTGATAATAAAAACAGTTAAGACTCTGCTGCTGTCATTCATGCTGGTGACTGCACCGCATGCTATTGCGCAGGAAGAAACATTTGCACTGATCGTCATTCCGGATACACAGAATGCAGTTGACTACACACATCAGCGAGCCGAAGGCTTCGCCATCGATAGTGTAGATATCTTTCTTGAGCAGATGCAGGAGATTTCACAGCGAGACAATGTGGCATTCGTAGCGTCAGTGGGTGATGTCTGGCAACACGTGGTCGCGGACTACGATCCTGCTCACACCAATCGCGGTGTGATGCCCATCGCCGGCATCGACAATCCTTATGCCAATACGTTTATCAACCCTGACAAGACGCTTGGGTTTGAGATACCCAGGGCAATCGAAGGCTATCGCTACTTGCATGAGGCGAATATCCCCTTCGGTGTAGCGCCGGGTAATCATGATTACGATGCCTGGTGGATTGTGGATGTGGAAGCCAGCGCTGTGGCGAACTCGCCGAATGTCCATGTAGGTGGTCTGGAGGTATTCAAATCTGCCTTTGGTGCCGATACCGAATTCTTTCGCGGCAAGCCCTGGTATGTGAGTGGCTTCAGAGGCGGCGGCAGCAGTGCGCAGATATTCGAAGCCGGCGGCTACCGATTTCTGCACTTTGCTTTCGAGATGCAGGCAGGTGATGCGGTGCTGGCGTGGGCGCAAGAAGTGATCGACGAAAATCCCGGCATTCCGACCTTGATCTCGACCCATGACTACCTTAGTGCCCGGGGTGAACGACGCACGGGAGCGGGCATGAACCTGGCCTATGCCGATCCTGTGGGAAACAACAGTGCCGAAAAGATCTGGCAGGAATTCATTCGCAAGAATGACCAGATTTTCATGGTGCTAAGCGGCCATCAGGCAGGGCAGGCCCTGCGTATCGATGACAACGATGCGGGTCACGAGGTGTACCAGATATTGCAGGACTTCCAGGTCCGTGGTCAGGCTGGCCTGGATGCTGGACAGCCCAAAGTAACCAACCCGAGAACAGGCAATCCGGCAGCCGTCGGAATCGGCGATGGCTGGTACCGGGAAATGGTGTTTCACCTGGGTGGTGACAATCCCCGCATCGAAGTGAATACCCTCTCCAGTCACTACGATTCGGACTCCCGGGGGCTCGCCAGCTATGCCGAGTGGTACCGTGCTGCTGAACAGCCCGGGGTTAGTGACGCCCAGTTCAATGACCTTGATGACTACACTATAGAACTGGTGGATTTCTACGCCCGATTCGGGCGCTGAACAGGCATTCCGGGACTATCGGATTGAGGTCAAATTCCGCTAGAATCATGGGCTTAAGTATTGCAACGAATTGTTACCCCCGCCGTGCGTGGGCGATGATTTCCAGTACACTAGCCTTTATTGAGCTATCCAGGCCCCACGGCCCGGGCTAGACAACACCAGAATAGACAACAAGAGGTAACCGCAATGATTGCCCGTAAACTGCAAGCCCTCGTTTCCCTGACTGCAGTACTGACATCGGCTGTGGCTTTTGCCCAGACTCACGATGCCAGCGTCGCCAATCACCAGCCCCATTACTATGATATCGAAGACTTTGATATGCAGGCGACCGATATCAACTACGCCGAACATATCGCCCCGATCCTGCAGGAGAGCTGCGTGCAGTGCCATCGACCCGGTGGCGGTGGACCAATGTCCTTCATGAGTTATGAAGAAGTCCGACCCTGGGCGCCGGTGATCATGTATCGCACTGCAATTCGCGACCGCATGGGCGCCATGCCGCCCTGGTACGTGGAGAAAGATATCGGTATTACCGATGGCTTCGAGAGTGACTACTCTTTGTCTGATCTGGACCTGGCGATGATCCAGGCCTGGGCACAAAACGGCGCGCCTCGCGGTAACCCGGATGATGAGCCGCCACCCGTTGTGTTTACCGAGGGTAACGAGTGGACTCTGGGCGAACCAGAACTGGTATTGCGAGGTCGAGATATGACTCGTCCCGCGATCGGACCAGACTGGTGGGGAGACATTGGCATCGTGCCAACTGGCCTGACCGAAGACCGCTACGTGAAGTCGATTGAAGTGCGGGAGATCAACGATATCCCCGCGGACACTGGTACCAGCACTGTAGGTGGCCGCTACATCTTCCACCACATGACCTATTCGAGTGGTGTGCTGAGTGAAGATGGCAGTTACATTGATCCTGAAACCCGGGTGAGCTGGCCTATTCATGAAGTGGGTCGCAACGCGGACGTGTTTCCCGAGAGCGCTGGTCGCTTGTTGCAGGCAAATTCAGCCCTGCATCTGGGGGCAGCCCACATGCATTCCAATGGCAGGGAAACCACCGGCCACCTGGAATTCGGAATCACGTTCTTCCCCCGCGGCTATGAACCCAAGTATTCACGTCGTGGACCTCGTACCGGTAATGGTATCGATCTCGACGTAGTGCCTAATGAGGCAAACCAGGAGTTATCCAACTACGTGGTGTTACAGGAACACACCAAGATCATGGCTTTCGAGCCGCATTTGCACGCACCTGGTGTGCGCATGTGTCTGGAAGCCATCTGGGGTCACAATATTTTCACCCTTAACTGTGTCGGTTATGACCACAACTGGGTGAAGCAGTACATCTACAAGGAAGACAAGGCACCAATCCTGCCCAAGGGTACGGTGCTGCGCACAATCGCCTTCATGGATACCACCGCAGCCAATCCAAACCTGGCTGACCCACGCAACTGGGCTGGTGGCGGTCGTCGATCTGTGTCCAATATGTTCATCGATCTGGGCTACTCCGTAACCATGACGGAAGAGCAGTTCCAGCAAGAAATGGCCGTACGGCGCGAACAGATGAGAGATCGTAACGAGTACGATGTTGGTTGCCCGCTGTGTTGGGCTCCAGTACCCGATTATGGCAATTCGGCTGACGACGATTGATGCGAGATAGAGGCGAGACAGATGAAAGCTAGCAGTACTTTAGGCCTGGTCTCACTGTTACTGGTGAGTCTTAGTCTCTCAACCTCAGCCCAGGAGCGCAGAATGCTGCTGAGTGGGGAAATAGTGTCACCAGCCTATGAGGGCTGGTGGCCGAATGATGACGGCACTTACAAGTTGTTCTTTGGTTACATGAACACCAACTGGGAACAGCAGTTTGATATTCCGGTTGGTCCGGAAAACTACTTCAACGTGGTTGATGAGGCAGAGCTGGATGATCTGACGATCGATGCCTATGATCCGGCGGAAGCTGACATGGGACAACCGACCCACTTCTATCCCCGACGCAATCCCTTCCTGTTCACTATCGATGTACCTGCAGATTTCGGTGAGCAGGAAATCGTA
>CAYTLI010000056.1:0-14932 GCA_964438455.1 uncultured Pseudohongiella sp. | reverse complement strand
CGCCGATCTGCTCAAGCAGTTAAACACGCTGGATCAGGAAGAGATTGGTCAATTGATGGCAATGCAAAGTCTGTATGGTGGCTTTCTGCGCGAACTGGATGTAGATGACGAACGCATGGGTGAGATTGCCAATGGCCTGATCAACATGGTTGCCGAGCAGAATCAGCGACGCATGGAAGTGATTGAAGAAATTCGCAACGATCCGGATCGGGTCAATGAAATTCGCCAGGAAATGTTGGCTATGGCCAGTCCCGAAGCACAACTGGAAGCGCTGTCATATATATTGACTGAAGAAGAACTGGCCATCTACGAGGCTTTCCAGCAACAGCAACTGGCTGACGGGGTAGTGCAGGCACAGACCTTTTCCATCAGGGGCACCAGGCAAGCATTGGGAAGAGGCGGTTTTATCCGCAGTGGCGGAGACGTTGTCGTACAGGACGGACAGGGTGACGCGCCCGCAATACAGATCATCAGGGCAGAACCTGCACCGCAATAGCTGGTAACAGCTTAGTACTTCAGCGGCCTGTCGAAAATTTCCTTATCGAATTCATCCTCCCAAATGGCTACTGCCGTGGACACGGAAAGATCACCAGTGATATTGATCACCGTGCGCAACATATCCAGCGGACGATCGATAATAAAAATAAACCCGACAGTAACGGCAATCTGGTCGGCCGACATGCCAACGGTATCCATCACCGCAGACATGAGAAACAGGGAAGCACTGGGAACAGCGGCAGTCCCTACAGAGACCAGGGTTGTAGTCCCAGCCATTAGAAAATAGTCGGCAAGGGTCAGTTCAATTCCAAAAGCCTGGGCGGCAAACACTGAGACAATACCCACGTACAGGGCTGTGCCATCCATATTGATGGTTGCGCCGATAGGCAAAACCGTTGAAGCGACGATTGGTTTGACGCCAAGGTTTTCTTCCGCAACAGACATGGAAACCGGTAAGGTTGCGGCACTGGACGATGTGGAAAACGCCACCAGCATTGCATCCCGTGCGCCTTTGAAGAAAGTGACCGGTGACAGCTTCAACATCCACTTCATGATGATTACACCATGCATGATCACCACGTGGAGCACACAGGCCGCCAACACCGTTCCTGCGAGCACCACGGCATTGAGCAGGACCTCAAATCCTTGCGCGCCGGTAACCCTCGCGATAAGGGCAAAGACACCGAAAGGTGCCGCCTCCATGATCCAGTGAGTAATGCGAAGAACTACATCGCTGGAAGCATCCATGAAATCAGCAACGGGCTTGCCCGGCTCACCAATGGTAAGCAGACTGACACCGATAAGAATGGCGAAGAATATTGTCGCAAGGATGTCACCCTCGGCCAGGGCGGCAAACGGATTCTCTGGTACGATCGACATCAGGCGTTCGGTGATAGGCACGGCCGCCTGCAATGTCTGCGCTTCGGCTCCGGTAAGGTCAACACCTACACCAGGCTGAAACACGGCAGCCAGAAACAGTCCAATGGTGATGGCGACCAGTGTGGTCACCATATAGAGAAAGATTGTTTTTGCGCCAAGGGAGCCGAGTTTCGACGGATCTCCCATGGACACGACACCGGATACGATGGTTACAAAGACCAGTGGCACCACAATCATGCGGATCAGGCGAATGAAGAGATCACCCATCCAACCTATGCTGGCGGCACCCTCGCCCCAGAGAGCACCTACAATCACCCCAAGCACCATGGCTGAAAGGATGCGTTTCCACAGGGCTATCTCAAACCAGTTGAATCCCACGACTACTCCTTGTTTTTATTGAAGCCTCGATTGCCAACCAGGCTCTTATATTCACAAACTTGATCGCAGACTATATAAATTCATACCATAGTTCCAGTCCGCAATAGCAAGCATAGGCAATCCGAATGGCAGAATGGGTACAGGGAACAGTCGTCGAAAATATTCACTGGACGGAAAATCTGTTTAGCCTGCGGATCGAAGCGGAAATCGACCACTACCAGGCTGGACAATTCACCAGTCTCGCATTGGATATCGACGGGGAAAGAATTGCCCGCCCTTACTCCCATCTCAGCGCCCCGGGCCAGAAACCACTGGAATATTTTTTCTACACTGCCACCGACGGAGTCCTCAGTAATGCTCTGGTAAAACTTCAGGTCGGTGATTCGATTTGGGTAAAGAAGCAATCCAATGGCTTCTTCGTGCTGGATGAACTTCCTGAAGCAAAAGAATTGTGGATGCTCGGCACCGGCACTGGAGTTGCACCTTTCTTCTCCATTCTCCACACCGATGAACCCTGGCAGCGGTTCGACACCATCGCGCTTATTTACGCGGTACGCACCCGCGCTGACCTGCGCTATCTGGATCTGATTGAGAGTTTAAAGAAAGAATTTGGTGATCGGTTTCGATTTCAGGCATTCGTCAGTCGTGAACAGGTAGCGGATACCATTAATGGCCGCATACCTGCTGCAATCGAAAGTGGTGAACTGGAACGGGCCATTAGCCTGGATATGTCTCTGGACAATTCACATTTTATGCTCTGTGGAAATCCAGACATGGTGACAGACGTGACGGAAGTGCTGAAAGCACGCGAATTCCGCAAGAATCGTCGCCGCACTCCCGGCCATATCACCACGGAAAACTACTGGTAGCCAGCGGGAATAGTCCGCGCCCTGCTTAAGGCTTCAAACCTGGCGCCAACATCTATGAGTGTTTGTTCAGCAAAAGGCGACGCGATAAAAGTAATGCCAATTGGTCTTCCATCTTCCTGGTAGCCGGCAGGAACAGTCAGGGCCGGGTAGTTAGCGAGGGCCGCAAATCCTGCGGACTGGTTGTTGAGCGACACCAGGACATCGAGATTACCATCGTCGAACAGACTCTCCATCGCCGCCCTGGCTCCATCCTGAAGGCGCGCGCGCAATGACTCCAGTTCGGTTTCAGACAAATTCAGGTCAACCATCATGTCCACCTCTGACTGACCGTATGGAGCCCTATTCTCCATGTCAACAAGGTTAAAGGCCTGTAAGGACTCTACCGAACTGATTGGCATACCATCAGCAGCAAAATTATCCAGGTAGAGCGCCAGGTCTCTTTTCATTTCGCCACCTAGGAGTTCACTGAATCCATCCCTGTCGACTTCCGGCATCTCAATATCGACGATTACCGCGCCATCACCTGACATAAGGCCCAGCGCCTGAACAAAGAAGTCACTGTCCATAAAACTATCGAGAGCTCCCAGACGCTTGCCCTGCATCGGCTGCTCACGGTATTCCAGCTGCAAGTCCACGCTAAGTAGCGGCATGGCAGAATCCCGCTCATCGTAACCAGTCATAGCATTGAACAGCACCACCGCATCGGCCACCGACCTGGCCATTGGCCCCGTGGTATCGAGGCTGGCAGAAATAGGTACGACACCAGAGCGGCTGATACTGCCGGTGGTCGGCTTCAGGCCGACCAAGGAATTGGCACTGGCCGGAGAGAGGATCGAGCCTGAGGTTTCAGATCCGATAGCAACCGCCGCATAGTTGGCAGCAATGGCCGCGCCACTGCCGGAACTGGAACCACCAGTACCAAAGTCAAAGCGACCATATGGATTCAGGGTTTGTCCTCCCATGGCGCTGTAGCCTGAGGGACAATCCCCGCAAAAGAAATATGCCCACTCACTCAGGTTGGCTTTACCCAGGATAATCGCACCCTTTTCCAGCAAGCGCTCGGCAACGAAGGCATTGTCGGGAAAGTTGTCTTGTAATGCGACAGCCCCTGCCGTGGTTGCCATACCCGCCACATTGATGTTGTCTTTTAACAGCACCGGAATACCAAAGACAGGATCACGATCCATCTCCGGAGCGCCCGCACGAGCCCGGTCCAGCGCACGTGCGCGATCGATCGCATCCGGATTCAGTGCAATGACTGCATTGATAAAGCGTTGGCTATCACTTTCGATTTCCCGAATGCGATAGAGATAAAAAGTTGTAAGCTCTTCATAACTGAGATCACCCACAGCTACTGCCGCCTGCAGTGCGGCTATGTCAGCTTCGAGGATCAGTTCTTTAAGTTGCTCATAGCGGGACGCCGAATATCTTTCCAGCTCCTGCTCGAACGACGCCCAGATTGAACTCTTCTCCTGCACTCTCGAATTAAGCAGGATGAAGCGCATGCGTTCGCTCTCATGCTGCGCCAGCGTTGCAAGATCGGCACTCTCATCATAGGCCTGAAGATCCGAACTGCTCTGCGCAAATTCCTGAGCAGAATAAAAACAGCAGATGATGATGAACAGATAACGAGAGATGAGCGTTCGCGTTCTCATGGTGACTCCAATTTGGTTTTACATGCCATAGTAAGCAAGCATGGTCTGTCGAGTTATGACACCTTTGACCAGCGCACTATCTCTGCTGTCAGGGGAGATAACCAGCAACGCATCAGCCCCGGTCTTCTGAATCAGCTCACCAGCTTCACGCAAACTGGACAGGGCATTGATCTCGGTCGTGTGCAGGATTCTACTGCCAAAAGAGCGCAGGTCGATATCGGCTTCGCTTTCTTCCTGTCGTTCTAGTGTGCGCGCCAGATCTGCAGTCGCCAACAGCACCGGCACATCATCCATTGAAAATGTGAGCCACAGCGGTTTCTTGCTCACCAGGTTTCTTGCCTCAGCCGGGCTCAGCACCGGCTCGCATTGACTAAATGCGCGATTCATCACGCTTGCCACCCCGACACGGGACAGGAAGCCCTTGCCAGCACCGTGAACTATGCTGTGGCCATGGCGCTTCAATTGTTCGACAAAAATACCATCGTACTGAAACAGCTGGCGCACGATGACGCAGGAAACCACTACCGTCAGCATGGACGGAAAAATAATGTCAGGATTGCTGCTGAGTTCCAGTATTGCCACCAACGCTGCCAGTGGTGCGTTCAATACTGCACCCATCATGGCGACCATGCCCAGCAATACATAGAGTTCAGGATTGGATGCTTCCGGCACGAACCAGGCGCCGATCAGGCCGACAACGCCGCCTAGACAACCCCCGATAACAAGTGTTGGACCAATCAAGCCACCAAGCATGCCAAGACCCGTTGCCATCGCGGTGATCAAGAGCTTCGCCGCCGCAATTAGCAGCAGCGTCTGCAGCACTAACTCCCCGCTCATGGCGACACCCAGCGTGTCATAGCCAGTGCCCAGGACCTCCGGCATGAAAATCGCGACTGTTCCTGTTGCCAACCCGATAGCGGTAAAGCGCATTACCACGGAATATCGCTGCAGGCTGAACAGGGAAAGGTGCAGTTTGATGAACAGGGCTGCAGCGAGGGCAAACAGCACACCCGCTAAGACCAGGTAAGGTAACTGGGAGAGGATATTGATCACTTCACCGCTCTGGCCAAGCGAGATGTCAGTATCCAGAACCAACTGACTGATGGTCGCACCCAGCACCGACGCTACGATCACCGGAATGAATCCAGCGATGGTGTATTCCATGAGAATGACTTCCATGGCAAAGATCACACCTGCCATTGGTGTATTGAAGGAAGCGGCTATGGCAGCAGCAGACCCACAGGCAACTAAAGTGCGCAAACTATTGTGCGGCAGATTGAAGTACTGCCCCAGTTGCGAAGAGACCGCAGCACCCAGGTGTACACTTGGCCCTTCCCTGCCGACGCTTTGACCCGAAGCCAGTGCGACTATGCCGCCGAAGAACTGCACGACGATGTTGTAACCGGGTAGTTTGCCATTGTTGTTGTGCAAGCGTTCCAGCACATGGGGAACACTCACCGCCCGATATTCATCTTTAACTTTGGCAAGCGCGACGCCCAACAGCACGGCTCCACCAAAAGGCAACAGGAAGCGGACTGCAGGGGCGAGAGACTCAAAGTTATCGCTGTTGTCTCCAAACATCCCGGTCAGGGGAGTCTCAATGAACCAGCGGAACGCCACTATTAGCAGCGACGAGGCGATACCTGCCAACAGCCCCAGCGCAACCAGTTGTGGCAATGCATCCTGGTAGGCGAGGCGTTCGCGAAACTGCTCAAAGAAGCGCGAGGTTCTGGATTGGGAATCGGACAAGGGAGTTCCAGTAACGAAAATCAGCTAGCGGCAGTATAGCAGCCCTGACCAGTTACTCGTGACGGAGTGCTTCTACCGGGTGAGTCGCGCTTGCCGCAGGCAAAGTCGAGCGAAGCTCGACTAGCGAGGAACGACCAGCCATGGATGGCTGGGCTGGGGGCGGTCGAAGCGATAAAAGCTGCGGCAGGGATGCCATGCAGCTACTCATGGCGGAGCGCCTCTACCGGATCCATATCCGCGGCGCGCATGCTGGGATAGATACCAAAAATCACACCGATCAAAGCGGAGATGGAGAACGCCAATATAGGTGCAACCGGGGTCACAATGGTAGTCATGCCCCAAAACAGGGAAATAAAGAAAGGAATGGTGACGCCGAGGACGACACCAATTAAACCTCCTACACCGGAGAGAATCACCGCTTCGATCAGGAACTGGGTAATGATGTCCCGCTTCTTCGCACCGAGGGCGCGGCGGATTCCAATCTCCCGGGTGCGTTCGGTGACACTGGCAAGCATGATATTCATGATGCCGATACCACCAACCAGCAGCGAGATGCCCGCAATGGCGCCAGCAACGATCTGGTCACGCAAGGCACTGGCTTCTGCCTGGCGCAGCAAGGCCAGTGGCACCTCGATAGCATAGTCCAGGTCGCGATGGCGACGCTCAAGAATCTGCTCGATGACTTCACCCACCTGGATTACTGTGTCCTGGTTATCGACCTGGATGATCGCCTCGTGCAACTCAACGGTCTCAGACTCCATTCCCCCAGCTGTTTGGCGAGTCGTAGTCTCACCGAAGCGAGTACGTGATGAAGTGATCGGGATAAAAATCCGGCTCGGCGCAGAGTTGGAGCTGCCAGCCTGGTTCTGCCCCAGATTGGAAAATCCTTCGGATTCCATGATGCCAACAATATTGTAGTAGTCATCATCGATACGGACTGACCTTCCTAACGGATTGTCTATGGGAAACAGAGCTTGTGCGACCTCATCGCTCAGCACCACCACATTGGCATGGTCCCGTGCCTCAGCCTCGGTGAAGAAGCGTCCAGCACGCAGGTTATAGTTGCGGGAGACTGGATAGTCGATAGTCGTTCCTACCACGTCGGTATTGAGGTTGTTGCCCAGGTTCCAGACATTCTTCTTCACGATTCTAGATGCAATCACATTAGTCACACCCGGAATGGAATCGCGAATGGTCCGAATATCAGCATTGGTCAGGCCGTAGACGATAGCCTGGGGAGGTCCGAATCCCTGGCGCGAGGTCTCTTCAACTTCCACCGGTTTCACGCTCTTGAGCAGGATGTTGTTGGCACCAAGGTCCCGAAACTGTTGCTGCGCCTCGAAGGAAGCGCCCTCACTCACCGCCAGCATGGCAATGACCGCAGCGACACCAATCACGATACCGAGCACGGTAAGCAGTGAGCGCAGACCGTGGCTGTAAATACTCTTCAATCCTACCTGGGTGATTTTCTTGAAACGAAGCAGGCTGAAACTGGATTGCGGCCGCCGGCCAGGATGCTCCAGGGGATGATCGAGACTAAGATCGCTCATCGCTTTCCACCATGCCATCCAGCAGCCTGATCTGGCGACGGGATCGTTCGGCCAGTTCATCCGAGTGCGTAACCATGATCAGGGTTTTACCCTGGGCGTGCAGTTCATCAAACAACTCGAGAATTTCTGCACCCGATTTGGAGTCCAGGTTTCCTGTTGGCTCATCGGCAAGAATAATCAGCGGATCAACTGCCAGGGCCCGGGCAATAGCCACCCGTTGTTGTTGTCCACCGGAAAGTTCAAACGGCTTGTGATCGACACGATCTCCAAGCCCCACCCTGTCGGCGAGACCCAGGGCAATGTCGCGACTCTCTGCTTCACTAAAACCCTGGTAGAACAGGGGCATCTCGATGTTCTCCAGCACGTTCAACTGCTGGATCAGGTTGTATGACTGGAAGATAAAGCCGAGTCGCGCGCCACGAATCCGCGACAGGTCGTCATCGTTCATTTGTGACGTGTCCTGATCACCGAGGAAATACTTGCCTGCAGTTGGCTGATCCAGGCAGCCGAGAATATTCATCAAGGTGGATTTACCACAACCGGACGGACCCATGATGGTGACATAGTCCCCGGAATGAAAATTGAGTGATATGCCGTGCAACACCTCTACCGAGATCGCGCCCATGTAATAAGTCTTGCGAATATCCTCGAGACGCGCGACCACATCGGTGGCACCACGCAGCAGCGAGGGAGGCGGTTCGCTCCCTGGAGACTGGGCGGGGGTATCAATATCACTCATTGGCTTTTGCCGAGGGGATTGAATCTGAATTGACGACGACTAATTGCTGCGTTGTTGTGGTGGCAACAACATCACTTCTTCACCTTCGCGCAGGCCACTGCGAATCTCGATGAAGGATTCAGAGAAGGTGCCAGTCTCAACTTCACGCATCACCGGCTCACCGCCGCGGGAAACGTAGACCACTCTCTTGTCATCAAAGTAAGACACTGCCTGCAAGGGCACGTAAACCACATCCTGTAATCGATCCACCAGGATTTCCACCTCCGAACTCATGCCCGGTCGCAACCAGTCATGTTCGCCGTCGATCTTCACCGTGGTTGGATACACTTTCAGGTCAGGGTTCATGAAAGAGTTTGCAGAATCAGCGACCACAGCCACCTTGGTGACGACGCCGGTGAGACGCACATCGGGAAATGCATCGATGGAGACATTGGCTGTCTGCCCTACAGCTACCCGCTGCACCGCTGACTCATGAATATTCACCTTCACCGCCATCTCGCGCATGTCCGGAATGGTCAGGATTGCCTGCCGTTCCCTCACGGTTGCACCTTCAGCAATGGCTTCCTCGCTGCTGCGGCGGTACCTTTGCGCATTCTGGTCGGAGGCACCATAGACAACCAGCCCTGGTCGCTCGGCACGGATGGTAGCCATTTCGATCTGCTCATTCACATCGGCCAGTTTGACTCGTTCGAGATTGAACTTGCGTTCGGCAGAACGAAAACGTGCCCGCTGTTGAGCCTCTTCCGCAATGTTGTCGATCAATTGACGCTGGAAACCCATCACCGCATTTTCATAATCAGAAAGTTTCTGTTCCGCTTCCTTGGGAAAGGTGTATTGAATGTACAGTGCCAGAGCAGTCTCTTTTTCCTGCTCCTTGTTAAACGACTTGTTCAGATTCAGCTCTTCTGCTTCCAGTTCAGTCGGCGTAATGAAACCTCGCTCTTCCAGTCGGCGCTGACCTTCGATGCGATCCTGGGCCAGCAGGTATTCTTCCTGGGCAACCTGCAGCTCATCCAGCAAGGCGCGCAATTGTTGCTTGGCTTCACCATCTTCCAGTTTCTGGATATCTGCGTACCGGGTGAAATCCAACTCGTTGCGAATCGCCATGTAGCTATCATCCATCAATAGCGTGGCACTCTGCTCGATTGGATCTTCCTGAAATGGCTCCAGGATCAGCATCGCTGGCTCAGTTGCTGGCCTGCTGTCCGCAGGTTCGGTAGTAGGCAGGTTCTGTTGCGGTCGCTGACCGCCGCCAGGAAATCCTCCACCCTGGGCGAATCCGCCAGGTCGACGACCCTGGCCGGGTGTAAAATCCCCGGAAGCAAATCTTTGCATGCGTTCCAGCATCTCTGGCGGAATCTCGCCGTTGTTCTCCGCCATCATCTGCCGGATCCTGTCCTGCATGGGTGGCGGCAGGGAATCAATATCGAAGTCTGCGTTCGCGGGTGTCTCAATAGCAGGCTGTTCTATGGCTGAAGGCAGGGCCGCCTGTTGGCTGGCAAGCTGTGCTGCCTCCGCCTGCGCCAGACGCTGTTCAATTTCCAATTGGCCGATGATGTCGCTAACGATGTTTTGACCGAGAAATTTTTCGAAATCCAGTCGTGCAAAACGCATAGCCTGGCGCGCATCGTTCAGCTCGGTCACGTTCTGGTTCAGCTGGATTTCATACTGTGCTTTCTGCTCTATGTAGCTGGCCTCTGCAGTTTCAACAGCGATTTCCTGATTGAGCTGCTCATCAATTAGTGCCGCGGTATCCAGTTCCACCAGCACCAGGTCACTGTCCACATCGTCTTGAGTAACGCGATATCCTTCTTCAATGATGCTGAGAATCTTTACTCCCTCACGACCCTTGACTCGGGAGCGAATTTCCTGGGACTGCAGCGCCTCCAGCGCGCCACCTTCCAGCACAGTAATATCGAGATCGCCACGGCGAGCAACAAAAGTCAGCGTCTCACCATCAGCGTTGTCGCCGCCACCTAAAGAAAGAAGCACGGCAAGTACAAGCACGCCGGCTCCACCGGTAATGAGGTATTGAGTAGATTTCTGGGCGGCGAGGAATTTTTCCTGCCAGGATTGCAGGCGCAGGCGAACCGGCTCGGGCAAGCGTGCCAGCAATTTGTCCAGGCCTTTGCCTAACTGCTTACCGACTTCGTCCTTACCGGGGCTCATCGATGCCCTCCTCCCACTGGCCAGCATCGTCTACATAAAGCAGTCCGACATCGCGCCAGAATTCCAGTTTAGCCACGTTATGGGTCACTATGGAACGGACCAACTCCGTTTGTGCTGCAGTCAAATCATTCTGCGAGTCTACCGTGTCCTGAATGTCACCGAGACCCAGTTCGGCTCGTAGTTCTGCCTCTTCGACTCGACGCTCGTTTATCTCCACACTGGCCTGACTGATTTCATAGCGTTTACGCGCCTCGTTCATACGTCGCCAGGCATCAAGGACATCCAGCGCAATGTTATCTGCAGCCAGGAGATAGTTGCGTACCGCCGCCTCGTAGGTAATCAGGGTGCGGCGATAATTGTTGCGATTGAACTTGGTATCCAGCGGCAAATCCAGATCCAGGCCCGCGGTATAGACGGCATTCTCAAAGTCCAGCTCTGCAACTGCCTGTGTAGTTGAATTCGGCACGTTGGCGACAAAGCTGAAATCCAGGGCTGGCTCCAGCGCATTTGCCGCCACATTGATCTTGCGTGCAGCATCCTGCACCTGGTCCAGCTGTGTATAAAGATCCAGCCGTGTCTGCAATGCCATCTCGGTGGCCAACTCGAGGCTGATATCCGGGCTGTCCATGCCAGTCTCGGCAATCAAAGCCATCTCATTGTCGTCGAGCACAATATTCTCTTCTGCCGGCAGACCGAGCATGATCTTGAAATTATCCAGGCTGCGTTTGTAGCGGGTAATGGATGTGGTCCAGTTCAGGTCTGCCTGCAATGAGGACTGTTCAAGTCGGCCCACTTGCAACAGCGTGGTCAGTCCTTCCGCCTGAAAAGCCTGCTCCCGTTCAAGGGAAAGATTGGTTGCCTCCAGGCCAGCGTAGTTGTTCCTCGCTGTTTCCCGATTCAACAGTACCGAGTAATAGTTACTGGCAACGCGTACGGCAAAGGTCTTGCGAAAGCGGGTGAAGTTACGCAATTGGTAGAGCAAATTACGCTCCGCCTGCATCAGGGTTTCGGTTTCAATGGTAGTGCCAGCGTCGCGCAACAATGGCTGGGTAAATGAACCGATTAGTGCACCGGTGCCAAACTCGCTCACATCACCGGTAAGGAAGCGGGTGAAATTGCTGGTCAGGTTTAGCGCAATTGCACCACCACTCTTCAGCAGGTAGCGCGCACCGAGACTGGTATTGGTAAATGTCGATTCGTTGGTGTTGAAAAAGGAGCCGTTATCGGTGGCATCGATACCAGTCAAGGCTTCCATGTCGGAGACGAACTGGTCTTGCGCATCCCACTGATAATCTGCTGAGGTGATTGAATTAAAAACCGGTACATATCGATAACGATCGAAAGTGAGAGAAAGCGCCTGCAAATACAGTAATTCCTTCTGGGTTTGATACTCCTGGCTATGGCGAAATGCCAGGTCGAGCGCAGCATTAAGACTTAAAATCCTGGCGCCAACTTCACTTTCAGCCTCGTTATCGAGAAACTCGAAGCTCTGGTTGTTGACCGGGAAAGCACTGAGATCGACAACTTTCTCTTCATCAATCACCACCTGCTCGGTCATCCCTGGCACCAGTGCCGTCTTCTGCTCGATCGCCTCGTAGCTTTCGGAGTCTGCAGACCTTTTATAAGAGGCACTGCTACAGCCCAGCAAAAAAGCAGTAAAAGCTATTAAAAACAATGGCTTAGCTGTATTTTTCATGATCGAACGCAGTCCCTGCCAGAAACGCAGATAGTGGCTGATTATACGCCTGATTGAGCAAAACCCTGCTATTTAGCGACCAAATGGCGCATCCACGGGGGTATAACGATAGGTTTTTCGGTCTGTTTTCCTTACCATAGACAGCTTTTCCAAGCCCCGGAATTCCCCATGCAGAGAGCAAATGCCGGCCTGATCCTTGTAGCCCTGACCAGTTCAGTGATTGCTGGTTGGCAATATCTGGATAATCGTAGTCTGAATCAGCAACTCTCTGCCCAGGAAGTGGCGCTGCAGGCCCGGAAAGCCGAGGTGGAGAGCCTGGAAGTAAACCTGCGCTCGGCACGCATTCAGCTGCAGAACCTTTCGGCTTCACTGCAGGATGCCAGGGAAGAAATTCAGGGCGGCGGGCAACTTCGTACCAGTGATGATCTTAGTTCACGCCTGCACGGGGCACAGCCTCCGGATACTTCCGTCGCGCCTCCCCCTGGATACACAGGCAGCCGACCCCCGGGTTCCAGCATGGACATGGCCCGACAGATGGCCGAAATGCAAGCCAATCTGCGCTATGGAGAATTTATCGAATCCCTGCAACTCAATGCGGCCGATACAGATGATGTGCGTGCGGTAATTGCCGACGTGTTTGCCGAACGAGTTGAAGTCAGTCGCCAGCGAGCCTCAGGCGCCAGCAGCGCCGCCAACCTGGAACAGATCGCCAGCGCGGATTATCTGCGCGAGCAGCTGGCAGCGGTGCTGAATGATCAACAACTGGGCCAGTTCGATCAGTACGAAGCCAGCTTCCAGGAACGACAACAGCGCAATACCTTCGCCCAGGAACTTGCTCGCTACTCACCCGGTCTGAGTGAAACCGATCGACGACGGGTGCTGGACGTGGTGCTGAAACATCTCGGCGGCAATATCCGCGAAGGCCTCAACCCCCAGGCCAACGCAGTCACAGAAACCCAACGCCAACTATCCGTGCTGACCGCAGCACGCATGGAGCTGCGACAGCAACTGGGCGAATCCCAGATGATGGAGGCTGAAAAATTTCTCAGCCGCATCCAGTCAGGTATGGTTCAAAGTCAGACTATGAATGAAGGAGCGGACAACTAGGCCAATGGTTTGCCAGAGCAGATGAATCTGGACAAATAGTGGATTAAGCAGTCAAACCGGAGCCGGAAAAACGCGCTAACATCATAGCAATTCAAATTCAGGAGCAGTCATGAAACTCACCCAGGCCTTTATTCAGCGCTTTATTCTATTTATTAGCACTGGTTTGCTCATAGCCGCCTGTAGCGAATCCCCCACTTCCACGCCAACTGCCACGGTTGATAGCCCTCCTGCTCAAACCATGGCTGATGCGGGCTACCGCCGAATCAATGATGCCAATCCAGAGGACCCTCTCGATGCGCACATCTTCGAGCTGGACAACGGACTGCGCGTCTACCTGACAGAGAATCACGAAGAGCCCCGGTTTTATGCAGAGATAGCAGTGCGTGCAGGCAGCAAACACGACCCGGCAGATGGCACTGGCCTGGCTCACTATCTGGAACACCTGCTGTTCAAGGGCAACCAGAACCTGGGCACACTGAACTACGAGGCAGAGAAGCCCCACCTGGATCGGATCGTGGAGCTCTATGAAGAACACTTCTCCGAGACCGACCCGGAGCGTCGTGCCGAGATTTATGCCGAGATAAACAGCGAAGCCCAGTTGGCTGCGCAGTATGCGGTGCCAAATGAAATAGACAAGCTGTACAACAGCATGGGTGGCAATGCACTCAATGCCCATACCTGGTACGAGGAAACTGTCTACAAGGTTGGCTTACCTGCCAACCGCCTGCAGCAATGGGCAGAAATCGAATCTGACAGGTTCGTTGATCCCGTATTCCGCCTGTTCCACACCGAGCTGGAAACTGTTTACGAAGAAAAGAACCGTACACTCGACAATGGTGGCCGCATTATTGGCACTGCCGTAGATGAGTTGTTATGGAAAGTTCATCCCTACGGTCAACAGCCTACCATCGGAACCGTTGATCATCTGAAGAATCCATCTCTGGTTTACATTCAGAACTATTTCGATACCTATTATGTGCCAAACAACATGGGCATCTTTATCAGTGGCGATATCGATATCGATTCAACAATCGCGTTAATTTCTGAAAAATTTGGCCGCTGGGAGAACAAGCAGGTTCCGGAAGTTGGTCCCTGGGACGAGCCGGAGCTGCAAGGCGCTGAACGACGTACCGTGCAGTATCCTGGCGAAGAGCAGGTACAACTTGCCTTTCGTACTGCTCCCAATGGCAGCACCGATAAGGAAGCACTCATCCTGCTGGACATGATCCTCGACAATCGCACTGCAGGGCTGATCAACCTGAATCTCAACCAGCAACAGCTGGTCTCGAATGCCGGCTCCTCGCCGCTATTTCTGAACGACTACGGTGTGCAAAACCTCTACGGTGTACCGAAGCAGGACCAGACCCTGGAAGAAGTCGAACGCCTGTTGCTGGACCAGATCGAAATCATCAAGGCTGGTGAATTCGAGGAATGGATCATTCCTGCGATCGTTAATGATTTTCTCAAGAATGAAAAGGCCAGCCTGGAATTCAATACCGCTCGCGTCACCATGATGCGCCAATCTTTCATCGAAGGCTCCGACTGGGATTACCACATCGCCGAAATCGATCGCATGGAGCAATTGACCAAGCAGGACGTGGTGGATGTGGCCAACAAGTATTTCGGAGATGACTATGTAGCCG
>CAYTLI010000055.1:0-15184 GCA_964438455.1 uncultured Pseudohongiella sp. | reverse complement strand
TGCGAGAGCTGCGCACCTTGGCCCAGGTATCGCTGGCATGTTCGATGGATTCAACAGCCGCCGTGGCCAGCCGTTGCGCCAGCAGGTCGGTGTTATAGCTGTCCCTGGTCTTGTATTGCATGGGATCGATCAGCGACTGATTGCCAATGCCGTAGCCAAAGCGAAGGCCGGCAAGGGAATAGCCCTTCGAGAGAGTGCGCAGCAGCAATACGTTGGGGTGTCCAACGGCCAGCGGCACACTGTTGTAATGTTGATCAGGATCGACGAAATCCACATAGGCTTCGTCAACCAGCAGGATGCCGTCGAACTTGTCTGCAATGGTTTCCAGGTAACTAATAGACAACAGCGTGCCCGTCGGAGCATGAGGGTTAACCAGGATGCAGAGCTTGGCTTTCGACTGGTTCAGTTTGTCGATGAAATCTTCGGGCATGCTCCAGTCATCAGCGAGGGGAAGCTCTCGCAACTTACAGTTCTGGATCTCTGCCAACACCGGGTAGAGAGAATAGCTCGGTTGTGTGGTGACGATAGTGTCACCCGCCTCTACAAAAGTCGTGAGCACCAGGCGCAACAATTCATCACCACCATTGGTAGCGATGATGTTGTCCGCATCTATACCGTGCAGGGCAGCCGCAGCCTGGCGAAAGCGCAGGGCTGTCGCAGGTGGGTAGCGACGCAGTGATGCCACCGCGGTGTCCTGCAATGCCTGGGCGACTGCAGGGCTGGGCGGATAGGGGTTCTCATTGGTGTTGAGCTTGATGATGTTGTCACCATCGAGCTGTTCGCCAGGTGTATACCCCTGCATGCGGGCTATGTTGTCGCGCTCGAAACTCATCTCAGATCAGTGTCTGCTTGGGTGAGGAGGGCAGAAGGGTAAAGGGATTGGGCTTAGCGGGCAAGTTCGGTGTCGACTGGAGGAAGCAAGTAACTGTCGACCCGATTGTGCCAGCCCTGCAGCCAGCGCTGTTCATTGCGCTCGGCTGGGGCGTTGGCGACTCTTTCCGCAAGGAGTTGCCTGGCAGCGGCGACGAAAGCTTCCAGGCTCTGCTCATTCTCTCTCATGCGCAACAATACCTGCTGCAGCCCCCAGCCCTGACTGTTGTAGCGCTCGGAGGCGTTCAGGCCACTGCCTTTGAAATGCAGGTAGTCGATCAGCGCGTATAGACCCAGTGGTGGCCTCGCTATCGCGACTTGTTGCAGAGCCCGCTGTAGGTGCTGGCGTTGCGCAGGTGCTGTGCTGTCGACTATTTTTTGCGCATCGTTTTGAAAACGCTGCACGATAAAGGCAGCCTGTAACTCGCGTGTGTCGTACAGAAATTGCCTCAGTTCCGTCAGCACGGCCTTGTCGAAGTCGGCGTAGAACGAATCTCGGTCCGGCCAGGGATTGTTCTCCGCCAGGGGATCTGCCAGCCAGCCTGGCAGAGTGACTCCCTGCTGTTGCAGGTAGTAAAGCATCTGCGGAAACGTCTCTTCGAAGCCCCCATCCTGCCCATCCCGATACCAGATGAAGTGCCCGATACCCAGGGAGGGAAAGTCTTCCCCCCGATTCCAGTGGGTAAGGCAGGTCTCCATACCATTACACTCCTTGTCGTAGATTTGCTCACCGAGCCAGCCATAGTGGCTTGCGGGCAACGCTGGAAGGGCAGCCATGACCGTTGTCGAGAGTGCGTAACTAGCTGACAAAACAAGGAAAAATCGGTTGAAACTGGTAGCGATAGCTGGCATTTTTCAAAGCTTGTATAAATTAGGTGGACAGGATTGTCCCGAGCCCACAAAATGCGCGCAATGCAGCGAATTTACTGGGTTTGAGGCGAATTGCGGCGCCCAGTTCCCTTACTTCCTGATTTAGCGCGTTCTCTGGTATAGAATTAATCGGCTACCAGTCGGCAAAACACGACTTTTTATTTATGGCAGAAACAGCAACCACAGAAGAAGTAGAAGTCGAAGCGCCTGAAGCTGCGGAAGCAGAACAGGGCCAGCAAAAGGACGAGTTTGTTGGCAAGCTTTCGAAAATCTACCAAAAGCTCAAGTACAGCAAGAAGCTGAACGTCGCCATGAAAGAGGTCGAGCAGGATCTGCTCGATCTTCTCGGCGTGCGACTGTTTACTATCTGGCAATCTGTCGACAACGGAAAAGAAATTCTCGCTACCTTCAAGGGCGGCGATCCCGACGACGATAACTCCGTTGACATTCGCGTCCCCTTCAGTACAACTTCATTGGCTGGTTATGTTGCACTTAGCCAGCGCTCGCTGGTTATCAAGAATGTCAAAGACAGCGAAGAGCTGACTGACATTCATCCACGCCTGCAATTCGACAGCAGTTTCAGTGATGCCAAAGGCTGGGCAGTTAAGTCCCAGATTGTTGTGCCTATCAAGGACGAAATCCTGCTTGGTGTAATGCAGCTGATCAATTTCGAAGGCGACAGGGAATTCAGCAAGCTGGATCTCAAGCACGCCATGATGGTCAGCCAGATGCTGGCCAAGCAGTTCAGATCTTCTCTGCAATCTACCCAGGGCCCCTACGACTATCTGGTACAGAAGGGCAAGATATCCAGCGTCGAGCTGGAAGACGTGGCCAGCAAGGCTTCTCTCTATGGCGGCTCGGTTTCCCGGGTGCTGATGGAGGATTACAGCATCGAAGCCGACATGATTGGCAAGTCGCTAGAGTATTACTATCGCGTTCCGTACATGCCCTACAGTTCCGAGCATGAATTGCCCGTCGACCTGTTGGAAAATATCGGCATCAGTTACTTGCGCAGCAACCTCTGGCTGCCGGTAGCGGGGGACAAGGAAGAGGCTGTCATCCTTATCGATGACCCATCGGACTATCAACGGATCATGGAAATCCAGGGTGTAGTTAATGCCCGTAACTATGCCTTCCGCGTTGGCCTCCCGGAGCACATCATCCAATTTCTGCGCGGAGACGGCGATGGTGATTACGAAGAGGGCTTTGACGACATCTTCTCTAACATGGATGAAGATGGAGGTATCGAATTAGAAGATGGAGATGACGAAGACGAAGATGAAGGCCTCGCAGCCTCTTCCGCGATCATCCAGTTGGTGAATCGCATCATTACCGAATCAGATCGTCTCGGTGCATCAGATATTCATATCGAACCCGGAAAGGATAGTGCGCCGGGTGGCGTGAGAATCCGGGTTGACGGCCTGTGCCGTGAAATCATCAAGATTCCGAAAGAACACTGTAATGCCTTGATCGCTCGTATCAAGGTGATGTCACGATTGAACATTGCTGAGCGGCGTCTGCCCCAGGACGGTAAGTGTAAGCTCAAGGTCCGCGGCAAGAAGTTGGAGCTTCGTGTTGCTACAGTACCCACGGTGCAGGGTGAGAGCGCTGTACTACGTATTCTTGCAGCTGGTGCAGCGATGCCGCTGGAGAAGCTCAACATGACGCCGCAGAACCATCAGTCGGTGATTGAGCTCTCTGCGAATCCTCTGGGTTTGTTCCTTGTGGTAGGACCGACGGGTTCTGGTAAGACAACAACACTGCACGCGGTGCTGGGACACATCAACAAACCGGAACGCAAGATCTGGACGGCTGAAGATCCGGTGGAGATCACCCAGCCTGGTTTGCAGCAGGTGCAGATGATTCCCAAGATCGATTTCACTTTTGCCACGGCGATGAGGGCCTTCCTGCGTGCTGACCCGGATGTGATCCTCATCGGTGAGATGCGTGACCATGAGACGGCCAGTATCGGGGTGGAAGCATCGCTTACCGGTCACCTTGTGTTATCCACATTGCACACGAACTCGGCACCGGAGACGATCACTCGTCTGCTGGACCTCGGGCTCGATCCGGTCAACTTCTCTGATGCCTTGCTGGGTGTATTGGCTCAACGTTTGATGCGTACCCTGTGCCCGAAGTGCAAGCAGCCTTACAAAGCTGATAAGAAGGAAGTGGACCATCTAGCCGAAAACTACGGTGGCTATGAGTTGTTGAAAGAAGATATGCCTGATTTCGACTTCGAAAATGTCGAATTAATGGGTGCCAACCCCGAAGGCTGTTCCGACTGCGGTGGTACCGGCTATAAGGGACGAACCGGTATTCATGAATTGCTCAAGGGAACTCCGACTCTGCAAGGCATGATCTACAACAAGGCTTCCCTGGATGAAATTCGCGAGCAGGCCATGAAGGATGGCATGCGCTCCATGAAACAGGATGGCATCTACAAGATCTTTGGTGGATTCACCGATTACGCCCAGTTACTGCGCGTCGTATCAGAGTAAGCCCAGACTCCCGGGCCTTTTATTCTCGCCTTTCGGCTCTACCGCCGACTCCTTGAATGGCCAAATGCCGGCCAGTCCACAATTCCGGTTTGAACCAGTTCAAAGTTCCGTGAATTGCGCTCGTTTGGGCAATATTCCTACTCTATAGTGAGAATATAGGCAGTTCCAACACTGCCGGGTAGGAGGGGTTATGCAGCGAGCAAGCAGTGAAAGTAGAGATCTCAGCCTGGTCAAACCACTGGTCCTGGGAA
Organism: uncultured Pseudohongiella sp.; assembly: GCA_964438455.1. Lineage (GTDB taxonomy): Bacteria > Pseudomonadota > Gammaproteobacteria > Pseudomonadales > Pseudohongiellaceae > UBA9145. Next base: position 10,692 of record CAYTLI010000055.1, on the reverse strand, counting down.
CAATCGTATTTCTCACCCTGGGAGTCACCATTGCAGGTGAGGCGCTGGCGCGTTTTGGCCTGGAAGACAATTACGCGATCCTTTTTTCCGTCGCGTTTGTGCTGGCGGTGCTGATTCTAAGTCGAAATCTGTTAATGATTGGGGTCGTCTTGCTTGGCGTGGTGGCTATCAACCTTCCCACAGAGACCTTGCAGCGGTATCACCTGGATCAGGATTTTTTGCTGGCGCTGGTTTGCGCCGTGATCCTTGTGCCTACTGTATATAAGATGGTGTTCAAGTAACCGACGTCAGGCAGGAATCAATCCATCAAGGACTCGGCATTGAGCACCAGGTTGGTGACCAGCCAGGAGCCGTTCTCAAAGCGCAGGTCGATAGTAGTGTCGAACGCTGTCGTTCCCATTTCCATGTTGACCACATAATTGGCATCCACAACCTCTCCAGGCAAGGGCAGCATTCCCGCAGTGGATGTACCGGTGATGCTGGTCATGGCTTGCAGTGGCCCGAGGGTTGCCATGGAAGATTCCAGATAGCCGCGGATAGACTCGGCCGGCATCAGGGTCAGCCAATCCGGGTGCGCGGCCTCAACAATGGGGTTAGCGCTGCCGCTGCTGAAACTGGTCTGCAACAGGGCAATGGCGACCTCCTGGCTGCCATTATCGAGCTGGTATTTTCGCACGGCACCCCAGGCAAAAATGAGCAGAACCAGGAACAGGATGGCGATGAAACCCGGAATGACCGGAATGCGGTTTTTCGACACAAATGGCTCGCAAAATGGCTTTAAGAACGAACGGTATTATAGAGGGAAAAACTTCAATAAAAACAGTAACAAAAGATAGGGCAATTTTTTCAGATTGCGTTTAGTACGCTTTTTTATGCACAAAAAAGTCCGGTACGTCACAAAACCCTAATATTTCCTGCATTTTATTTTTGTTCGACCCTTCAAAAAACCCTAACTAATTGAAATATAGATAAAAACCCGATTGCTTAAATTTTAGTCAAAATATGGCACTTGCCGAGAATTTCGAGGCTGGAGGCTCATGCCGAGAATTTACCCACTGACTTATCCACAGATTCTGTGGAAAAAATTGGCTCTCCGCCAAATGTAGGAATTTCTAACGGGCTCAATGGCTTAATTGGATATGCTCAGTGAGTGTTTCAGCAAGTGAAGATAAATGGACAAATTTGTCATAAAAAAAAGTTGCCGCGGTGGCTAATTTTGTCAATCATTCAGCCGACCCGATTTAATAGGTCCTGTTATTAAATCGAGTTTCCACCACGCTTTGAAAACAGGGTTCAGATGCAGTTGCTTTGGCTGCTGGTGCAGAAAGAGTAGATGATCGAGTTTACTAGCGAAGTTCCATTCTTGTGGCGGCTTAGTGCCGAGAGCACTGAGGGCTATTGCTCTGTCTCCATGGTCGTTCCATGCCCGCCTGAAACACAGATCCAGGATTTCACCATCGAGACAAACATTCAGAGTTTGTCTTCGGACAGTTCTCGATCTGAAACTGAAGAAACCCTGGAGTGGAACCAGGAAGATATAGACCTGTTTCTCAAGTTGATCAATCAGCGGCGCCTGAAAGTTAACCAGCCGATGGAAGAGACTGTACGTGTTGATTTGTCCGACCCGGATATCATCGACATAATCAATGTCGTTGCAGCAGCTGGGTTTGGTGTTGCATTTACTTCTTATGGTCTACTCAACCAGGCCGACGGCAGCTTTCCCATATACAGCTTCGATGTGGGTTCCCTGGCATCGCTGAACACGGTGACCGGATTCAAACCCTGTGTGGTTGTGGATATGGAAGATGACGATGTGGTCTGCGTGTTGCTGGACGACATCGAAGTGAATTCCCGCGAGCTGGACCTCGAACAACTCAGCAGACATGATCTGTTGCTGGTCAAGCGTATCGATATCCTGCATCCCGAATTTGCAGAATCGCGCGCCCGCCCGGGTACCAGCATCCTGCACTAGGCTCTCTAGCTGTCCAGCTGTCTCAGGTAATCCAGTATTTGATCTGCTGCACCCTCGACGCTCATGCTTACTGTGTCCAGGATCATCTCGGGATTCTCGGGCGGCTCGTAAGGGCTATCTATTCCGGTAAAGTTTCGTAATTCTCCTGAGCGAGCTTTTTGATAAAGCCCCTTCGGATCTCTCTGTTCGCAAACATCGAGCGGCGTATCAACAAATACTTCCACGAACTCGCCATCATCGAAGAGCGTTCTCGCCATATCCCGTTCGGCCCTGAACGGTGAAATGAAACTGGTGATCACGATCAGGCCGGCATCGAGCATCAGTTTCGCTGTCTCGGCGACCCGGCGAATGTTTTCTACCCGATCGGCTGCGGTAAATCCCAGGTCCTTGTTGAGGCCGTGACGGACGTTGTCTCCATCCAGCAAATAAGAATGGTGCGACTCCACCAGAAGTTTCTTTTCCAGTAAGTTGGCAATGGTCGATTTACCCGAACCGGAGAGGCCAGTGAGCCAGATTATTCTGGGTGTCTGATTCTTGATGGTGGCGCGGCTTTCCTTGTCCACATCAAGCGCCTGCCAGTGAATATTGCTCGCTCGTCTCAGGGCATGACGAATCTCACCCTCAGCAACGGCTTCGCTGGTTTCCCGATCCAGCAGCTGGAAGCGTCCCAGTTTGCCGCAGGTCAGCACCGGATCGAAAATGATTGGGGTAGTGAGTGCAATATTGGCAACGCCTTCTTCCCCGGCGACCAGGGTGTTGGCGGCAATCTGCTGGTTGTTTTCCTTGTCCAGTCTGTATTTGAGACGGCTGATGCTGGCGTCGCACTGCCCGGTGATGGTCTGCAGTCGATAACTGCGGCCGGGCAGCATGTCTTCATCATCCAGCCAGTTCAGATTGGCCTCGAACTGGTCCGCGTACTCGGGACTGTTGTCGGCGCAGGCCAGGACATCGCCTTCCTGCAGTTTCACTGAATACGCCAGGTCAATGGCAACGTTGGCATCGGCTGATGCTGACTGGATAGGGGCGCCATCATGTTCGAGCGCCATGACTGTGCTCTGCTGCCCCGAAGGAATCGTGTTAACACAGTCGCCCTTACTGATCTCTCCGCTGATCAGCAGTCCTTCAACTCGATTGGCAGAATCAACCTTGCGAATCAGTACGCGCATGGGTTCCTTGTTTTCTTCTTCCATAGAACTAGTCACTCAGTAATTTTTATTTTGCACGCTGATTGAAACGCCTGCCTACCAGGGCGGATGCGATATTAACCTTCTGAATATCGATCGCACCGCCAGCGATACCCCAGCCCCAGGCATCGCGAAGTTTTTGTTCAATCGGAAACTCGCGGGAATAACCGTAACCACCCATGAGTTGCATGGCCTTGCCGGTAACTTCCCTGACCATCTCATTGGTATAGCACTTGGCGATTGAACTCTCACCAACGCTGGGCAGTCCTTGCTCGGCATTCACCACGGCCCGGTATAACAATAATCGGGCTGCCTCGAGTTTCATCTTCATTTCGGCAAGATGAATTTGCACGGCCTGGAAATCGACCAGTTCCTTGCCGAACTGTTTCCGCTCCTGGCCGTATTCGAGCACGAAATCGAATGCGGACTGAGCTACAGCCAGGGACATGGTGGTATTGCCGCAACGCTCCAGGTCGAATGCATCCATCAGCTTACTGAACCCTCCCGCTGGAACCAGCATATTTTCGATGGGCACGCTGACATCTTCGAAGAACATGTCGGCACTGTAGACGCCGCGAAAGCCCATGTGGTGATCGCGCTTACCAAAACTGAGTCCGTCACTGTCCTTAGGGACTACTACTGCGCCGATGCCTTTTGCACCGGGCTCATCCGATAGGCGGCAATAAACCACGTAAGCCTCGGAGTGCCCTGCGCCTGAACACCAGCGCTTACTACCATTGATAAGGACCTGTTCACCTTCTACCCGGGCGCTGGTACTGAGATCGGTCAGAGCGGAACCCGCTTCCGGTTCTGACATGGAAACGGCCACGACCACATCGCCAGCGCAGACTTTGGGCAGCAAATTCTGTTTCAGTTGCTCGTTACCAAAATGGGCGATGGCAAGGCAGGGGCCGAAACAGGATTCAAAGATGGGAAAGGCTGTCGCGATAGAGATCCTGGCGACTTCCTCGAGCACGATAACCGCGTCCAGGTGGCTTAATCCACCACCGCCATATTCAGTCGGCAGATTGACTCCCAGATAACCCAACTCGGCAAAGCGATGACGTAGCTCCAGGCTCGCTGGCTCATCGGTCTCCTCGATTTCACGTGCGATGTCAGGTAGCTCCTGCTGCGCAAACTTGCGCACGGATTCCTGCAGGGCCTGTTGCTCGGGGGATAGGGTGAAGTCCATGTCTGGTCCTGGGCTGTTATTCTTTTTGGGAGGCTCATTGTAGAGCAAGTGGCACTATTCTCTAAACTGAGCTGAGCTTTTGTGCTTGCAGATGGCGCGTGTTCCGCAGATACCTCTGTCGTCCGGCCATTACGAACTGGCTTGCGTCGGGCGCTGCGGAACTCGACCTCGGCGAAAAGCGCCTCGGGACTCGGCCAGTCCTCGCGCTGTTTCCGACTCCAGCCAGTTCGCAAAGCATGGCCTGATTGGACTCCACAGGTATCTGCGGAACACGCGCCTGGTGCCAACCCGCAGTTCAGTGAATCCGGAAATTTGCGCCGATGTCGGAGGGGCGCTAGAAGAGGAAGTTGGAAAAGCATTAATCAGACCACGCTTAGCAGTTTAGCCAGTGCCGGAATGAGTGCGCGCACTGGCCGAGTCCCGGAGCGCGCAGCGCGGAGGTCGAGTTGCGCAGCACCCGGCACTGGCTGAACTGCTGTGGTCAATGCTTTTCCAACTTCCACTTCCAGCGCCCCATACATCTTCACGTAATATGCGTGTCTGACCTTACCCTCGCTGCTATAATCGCCGCTTTTTTCGCGCCCAGCGCCGATACTATTGCGGCCAGCGCAAATGCGACTGAAACCATGAGCAGCTCCAAACTACAAAAGGAAATCGACCGACGCCGGGTGCTGGCCATTATTTCGCACCCGGATGCAGGTAAGACGACGATTACCGAGAAGCTGCTGCTGTTCGGTAATCTGATCCAGGTTGCCGGTACGGTTAAAGGCAAGAAGTCAGATCGCCATGCCACCTCCGACTGGATGACCATGGAGCAGGAGCGGGGTATCTCCGTGACTTCTTCAGTCATGCAGTTCCCTTACCAGGAGCGCATGGTGAACCTGCTGGATACGCCCGGACACGAAGATTTCTCCGAGGATACCTATCGGGTACTCACCGCAGTCGATTCCGCACTCATGGTCGTGGACGGGGCCAAGGGTGTTGAGGAACGTACCATCAAGCTGATGGATGTCTGTCGCTTGCGGGATACACCGATCTTCACCTTCGTTAACAAGCTGGATCGTGATATCCGTGATGCCATCGAGATTCTTGATGAGATCGAAGAAGTATTGAAGATCCAGTGTGCGCCAATTAATTGGCCCCTGGGTATGGGGAAAGAGTTCAAGGGCGTCTATGAGCTGGCCACGGACAGGATTCATGTTTATCAGCAGGGACAGGGCCACCAGGTGCCCGAGCAACGCATAATTGAAGGTCTGGATTCAGATGAGGCGCGCGCGTTACTGGGTGAATATCTCGATGACTTCAAGGATGAGATAGAGCTGGTGCGTGGAGCAAGCCACGAGTTCGACCGGGAAGACTATTTAAAGGGTGAACTGACCCCTGTTTACTTCGGTACAGCGCTGGGCAATTTCGGTGTGCGCGAGATGCTGGACGACTTCGTTAATTGGGCGCCTTCGCCCCAGGACCGTGAAACAGAATCACGAATCGTTGATTCCAGGGAAGAAGATTTTTCGGGTTTCGTGTTCAAGATCCAGGCGAACATGGATCCCAATCATCGCGATCGGGTCGCGTTCATGCGCATCTGTTCCGGACAGTACAATAAGGGTATGAAGATGCGTCATTGCCGCATTGGCAAAGACGTGAAGGTTGCAGACGCGGTGACCTTCCTCGCCGGTGACAGGGCCAGGGCTGAGGTAGCAGTGTCCGGAGATATCATCGGGCTGCACAATCACGGCACCATCCAGATCGGCGATACCTTCACCAATGGCGAGGATCTCAAGTTCAAGGGTATACCTCATTTTGCGCCGGAATTGTTCAGGCGTATTCGCCTGCAGGATCCATTGAAGCTTAAGCAACTGCAGAAAGGCCTCACCCAATTATCTGAAGAAGGTTCTACCCAGGTCTTTATGCCGCTACGTAATAACGACCTCATCGTCGGTGCCGTGGGTGTGTTGCAGTTTGAGGTTGTGGCATATCGACTCAAGGATGAATACAAAGTGGACTGCATCTATGAGCCGGTCACTATATATGTGGCTCGGTGGGTGGATGCTGACGACCCGGCCAAGCTGGAAGAGTTCAAGCGCAAAGCCCATGATAATCTCGCAATCGACGGTGGGGGTTATCTCACCTACCTGGCACCCACGCGGGTGAACCTGAATCTTATGGAAGAAAGGCATCCGGAAGTAGCATTTCACGCCACCAGGGAACACTAGGCGATAACACTGCCCATGGAATTTACAGTTTCAACACAGGATGGCGGTGCGCGACGCGGGGAGTTGCGCTTCCCCCGCGGTTCGGTACAAACACCCGCATTCATGCCCTGCGGCACCTATGGCACCGTCAAAGCGGTTAATCCGGACCAGATTCGGGCCACTGGCGCCGAGATAATCCTGGGCAATACCTTTCATCTCATGCTGCGCCCGGGCACCGGGATCATTCGCCAGCATGGCGATCTCCATGACTTCATGGGCTGGGACAAACCCATCCTGACCGACTCCGGTGGCTTCCAGGTGTTCAGCCTCGGCGAAATGCGCAAGATTTCCGAACAAGGAGTGAAGTTTCGTTCGCCGGTGGATGGGGCGGAAGTGTTCCTGGGGCCAGAATCTGCAATCGAAGTTCAACATCAGTTGGGCGCAGACATCATCATGGTATTCGATGAGTGCACGCCATACCCGGCGACAGAGAAGCAAGCGCGGGAGTCCATGGAGTTGTCTCTGCGTTGGGCGAAGCGCTGCCAGCAGGCCCACGGCGATAATCCTGCGGCATTGTTTGGGATAGTACAGGGGGGCATGTACAAGGACTTGCGTGAGCACTCCCTTAATGAATTGGTGAATCAGTCCTATCCTGGATATGCGATCGGTGGTTTGTCCGTGGGTGAACCCAAGGATGAGATGGCAGAGATCATCGCCCACATCGCGCCATTGATGCCTGCCGACAAGCCGCGTTATCTCATGGGAGTCGGTACGCCTGCGGATATCGTAAGTGCGGTGGTGCAGGGGGTGGACATGTTTGATTGTGTCATGCCCACCCGCAACGCCCGCAATGGCTATCTGTTTACTTCCCTGGGGCTGCTCAAGTTACGCAATTCCCGTTATCGGGAAGATACCGGCCCGATCGATGACAACTGCACTTGCTACACCTGCCAGAATTTCAGTCGCGCCTATCTGCACCACCTGGACAAGTGCAGGGAAATCCTGGGGTCCCAGCTCAATACCATCCACAACCTGCACTATTACCAGAGCCTGATGGCTGCGTTGCGTGGGGCTATAGAACAAGGTAGATTGAGCGCCTTTGTCGCCCAGTTCAGCGCCGATCAACAGATCCTGGCCCAGCCCGACGATGAGCCGGGCGCAAATTAAGTTGCTGGAATCACTTGAAATATCCCGGTTCATCCCAAAATTGACAAGAATCCACTCAGCAGAATGACTTTTTTGGCTACGCCCAGCGAGCGTAGCGAGTAACCAATATTAATAATTCCCCGAGAGAGCCATGGACCTGATAAACCTGATAATCCCGACTGCCTATGCCCAGGAAGCCGGGCAAGCGCCGCAGCCTTCCCTGACTTATAACCTGATTCTGTTCGGCGGCATGTTCCTGCTGTTCTACCTGATATTGTGGCGGCCGCAGTCCAAGCGCGCCAAGGAACACCGTGAACTCGTTGACAACATCTCCAAGGGTGACGAGGTGATGACCCAGGGTGGCTTGATGGGTAAGGTCACCCGGGTAAGTGACGATTACATAGCAATGGAAGTGGCAAAGGATGTGGAGCTGAAGTTACAGAAATCTTCGGTTGCTGCCGCATTGCCCAAGGGTACGATCAGCCAGATCTGATCTGCTTCATTTAACCGGCCTAGATTGCTCTCATGCTGAATAAATATCCGCTCTGGAAAAACCTGCTCATTCTCGGCGTTGCTGTGCTGGGTTTGATGTACTCGGCGCCCAATCTCTATCCTGATGATCCGGCGATTTTGATCAGTAACGAAAACTTTCCGGTTTCTGAGGGCGACCTCGCGGCAGTAACTACTGCGCTCGAGGCCGGACAGATTGAATACTTCGGTGAAGAAATCACTGACCTTGGGCTGCAATACCGGTTTGACAATGTTGATGACCAGTTTCGTGCCAAGACTGTTATAGAAGAAGCACTCACCGACGATTACATCGTCGCGTTGAACCTGGCGCCGACAACACCTGGCTGGATGCAGGCGATAGGCGCAGGCAAGATGAGCCTGGGTCTCGATCTCCAGGGCGGGGTGTACTTCCTTATGGAAGTCGACATGGAAGCCGCACTCGAGCGGCGTATGGAAGACAATCTCAGCAACGTCAGGTCTATACTTCGCGAGCTGCGTATCCGCACCCGCGGCATTACCCTGGTAGACAACACCCATCTGGAAGTTCGCTTCAGCAGTGCCGGCGATCGTTCCGAAGCCCGTTCCGAACTGCTGGATAATTTTCCGGAATTGCAGTTCCAGAACAGGGAGCTCGATGATCTCTTCATTCTGGATATGCGCCTGACGCCAGATATCGCGTTACAGATCCAGCGGGACACCTTGCAGGCGAATAGAACTACGCTGCTTAATCGTGTCGATGCCCTGGGCGTCGCTGAACCTACCGTGCAGCAACAGGGTGCGGATCGCATCGCAGTGGAATTGCCCGGTGTCCAGGACCCAGCCCAGGCGATAAGAATCCTGCAGCGCATCGCGACCCTGGAGTTTCACCTCGAAGCCGAGATTGGGGCGCCGCGTAGTTCTTTCGAGACCTACCAGACCCAGGAAGGCCAGATAGTAGATGTCGATAATGATGTGATCTTGCAGGGAGACCGCATCAGTTCAGTACGATCGACCCTGGACCAGAATGGCCTGCCCCAGGTGCAGATCAACCTGGATGCCCAGGGAGGCAACCAGATCAATCGGGTGACCCGGGACAACGTGGGTCGCAACATGGATATCCTGCTCATTGAAACAAAATCCCGCACGGTGCTTTCACTGGATGAAAACGGGCAGGAAGTAGAAGACATAGAATTTTATGAAGAGAAACGCCTGATCAGTCACGCGACAATTCGTACCGCACTGCCAAGGACGTTTGTAATAACCGGGCTTACCGCAAGGGAGGCCAATGATCTCTCCCTGTTAATTTCCTCCGGATCATTGGCTGCACCGATGACCATCGTTGAGCAATCGGTAATCGGTCCTTCCATGGGCAGGGAAAACCTCGAGGCAGGTTTTCTCGGAGTGCAAATTGCTTCGCTGCTGGTTGTGTTGTTCATGTTTGCCTACTATCGTGCATTCGGTCTGGCAGCAAACATTGCGCTGATCATGAACATCGTCTTGCTGATATCAGTCATGTCGCTGATCCAGGCTACCTTAACGCTGCCGGGTATCGTGGGTATCGTGCTTACGGTAGGTATGGCGGTGGATGCCAACGTGCTCATCTTTACCAGGATCAGGGAAGAACTCAGTACCGGGGCTTCGCCACAACATGCAATCGACGCCGGCTATAATCGCGCGTTCACAACAATCATCGACGCCAACCTGACCACGTTCCTGGTTGCGGTGGTGTTGTTCACCATCGGCACCGGCCCGGTGAAGGGATTCGCGGTAACGCTGATGATCGGTATCGTGACATCCATGTTTACCGCGATCGTGGGTACACGTGCGCTGGTCAACCTGATGTATGGCGGGCGATCTGTGAAATCCCTGTCCATTGGTTCCTATCTGAAATCAAAGCCCAGTACTGCCTGACATGATGATGCTCACCGACAAAGAAATTGATTTTATGGGCGTGCGCAAGATCGCGGGCGCAATCTCTGCTCTGCTGGTGGTGGTTTGCATCATATCCCTGGCTATTAATTCGCTGAACTTTGGTCTCGACTTTACTGCCGGTACTTCGGTGCGACTGAATTATTCGGAAACCGTTGACGTCAATGCCGTTAACCAGACTCTGCTCGACAATGGTTATGAAGAGGCGGTGGTAGTGACCTTCGGGTCAGATAGGGATATTCGTGTGCTGCTGCCGGTTGATGACAGCGTGGCGGAACAGAACCAGGCGGAACAGGCTGCCTTGATAGGTGAATCCATTGCGGAACTGCTCAGTGCCAACAGCAATGCTGAAATTACCTTGCTGGGCTCTGACTACGTGAGTGCGAAAGTTGGGGAAGAACTGGCGGAGCAGGGCGGACTGGGCATGTTGGTCGCTCTCGGCATCATCATGGTCTACATCGCTGTGAGATTCCAGTTCAAGTTTTCGGTCGGAGCTGTAGTGGCGCTCGCCCATGATGTGATCATTACCCTGGGTATCTTTTCTATCTTCCAGATTGAATTTGATCTCAATACCCTGGCAGCGATGCT
>CAYTLI010000054.1:0-15271 GCA_964438455.1 uncultured Pseudohongiella sp. | reverse complement strand
TGTCAGGATCTGCATTGATCAGCTCGGTAACCCGCTTCACCATCCCCAGACTGAAAAACAGCGCCATGGAAAACCCCAACAACCAGGGTGAGGCGACGACAGAAACCGCGGCCGCACCGGCAACCAGGCGGATGGTGTAGAGCTGTGCCAGCACTATAAGGTCCAGCAGCAGGATACGCTTGAGCAACAGGGTATAGAGAACAGTCAACATCCAGTATCCCAGCAGCACCTGGAAGAATCCGGCAGGCAACATGATCGCCAGCGCGAATGAAACCAGGAGTAGAACAAAGTGGGCAATGAATCCAATTTGCAGGGGCAGGGTGCCTGCAGCAAATGGTCTGTGTTTCTTCTCCTTGTGTTGGCGATCGGCTGGCAGGTCCATCAGGTCATTCAATAGATAGACGCTGGATGCGCAGAGGCTGAAACTCAAGAAAGCGATGAAAGCCTGGACAAGCAGTGCGGTTTCATTGGCCTGATGTGCCAGAATCAGAGGAACGAACAATAATCCATTCTTCAGCCACTGATGAGGTCGCATGGCCTGGAGCAGTTGTTGCAGCCAGGGCCGGGGTTGGTCGAACAGTTTTATGTCAGCCGCATCCGCTAGCCTTTCTTGTAGCTTCGCGGGACTGTTGACCATGATTACCTGACTGGCCTGTTCCCAGATGGGCAAGTCCACGTGAGAGTTGCCCGCATAGGCGAATGCTCCCTGATCGCACAGTTGTTGAATGCGTTCGAGCTTGTTGCGCCCGCGCAGGTTGAGATCTCCGCTGCTGCCAATACAGTCGTTGAACAGCTCGTAGTGTTGGGCAATCTCATCGATAGCCTTCTGATTGGTTGCCGAAATCAGGACTAGCTCTCTTTCGTCTTGATCCTGCAGATACGCAAAGAACTCCTCGTTGAGAGGAAGATCGACCTCAGCCAGGGAAACGCGCTGCGCAATTTCCTGTTTGAAGCCGGCCCGGCCTTTCCTCAGCCACCAGGGCAGTAGAAAAACAAACAGAGGGTTACTCTTGAGCAGCATCAATAGAGATTCCAGCAAAGAATCTGTCTTGATCAGTGTTCCGTCCAGGTCCACAAACAGGGGGATGTTGGTTGCAGGGTCAGACAAGGTTCTAGAACTTGAGTCGCTTGAAGATAACTTCCGGAATGCTGCAGACGATGGCCATGATCACTCGCCAATAACTGGGCGCATATACGGTATGTCGTTTTGCATCTATGGCACGAACGATCTTGTCGGCTACCAGCTCCGGAGTAGACCACAATGCACCTTTCTCAAACTTCGCTGTCATCGGTGAATCTACAAGGCCGGGCCTGATATCAACCACATGCACGCCGTGGGGTAGTAGCTTGCCCCGCATACCCTGTAAATAAGTAGACACCATGGCCTTGGCTGCACCGTACACATAGTTGGGCTGGCGTCCGCGATCACCGGCGACCGAGGTGACAACCGCCAGGGTCCCATTGCCCTGTTGCTTCATCAACTGTGACAGGCCGGTCAACAGGGAAACCACACTCAGCCCGTTCACATCCAATGCTTCCCTGGCGGCCTCAAAGTCCTGCTCCACATGTTCCTGCTCGGGCAGGCTGCCGTGACAGATCAGCGCGATATCTATGCTCTCCAGAAAATCCCTCGCAGCCTCTATGGCCACCACGTGCTGTTCGTGATCCAGCAGATCCAGACAATGGCTGCCAACGGCAGCAGCACCGCGGGTGCTAAGGTCCTTTGCTTGCGCTTCCAGCCGTGACGCATCGCGCGCAATCAGGAACAGCTTGCAATGACGTTGCGCATACAGTCGTGCCGTCGCCGTGGCGATTGCCGAAGTGGAACCGATGATCAACACGTTCATGATGAATGCTTACCCTTGCCGCCAGTCAGCCCGATGCGTTGAGATTGCAGCGACGCGAACCGTTCATCGGGATCGACTTGCTCCTTGATGGATTTGAACTCCTGCCACTGAGGATACCCGGCCTTGAACACAGATTCACTCAATCGTGCATCCTTGGCCAGGTAGTGTCTGCCGCCATGGTCGATGACGATGGCGTCGAGTTCATCAAGTAGCGGAAATAAACTGGTTTCGTTCTTGAAGTCCAGGGTGAGAGTCATGCCCGCAGTAGGGAAAGAGAGCAGATTGGAATTTTGCGCACCAAATTTTTTTAGCACAGCCAGAAAAGAGCCCTTGCCCGCAGATGCGACCCGCTGCAGAACACTGCTTATTCCTTCCTGCGCTGATGCGTCGGGCAGGACGAACTGATATTGCAGGAATCCCTTGCGACCGTAGAGGCGATTCCAGTGCCTGATACTGTCCAGGGGAAAGAAGAACTCTTCATAGCTCTCATTGCTGTTACTCCCCGAATTCAGCTTGTAGTAAAGGCTGTTGAACAGGCGCATGCTGTGGCGATTAAGCAATAGAGCGGGGGTGCTGAATGGCACGCCTGGTCCCCAGCGCTTATGCACAGTGAGTCTGTCGCTGTCGTCATAATCGCCAACATGTACGACGCCACGGCCGAGGGACTCTCCCTGAGCCAGACAATCGAGCCAGGCAACCACGAACCTCTCGTCGTTGTGCTGTTCCAAAGCCGCGATGGTCTTATTCAGATTGGATGTTGGGATAGATTGAGTCTTAAGAAAGACACTGGATACCTTATTCAGCCGTAGTGTGACATCGAGTACGATGCCGAGCAGCCCCATGCCACCACAAACGCCGCGAAACAGCTGTGCATTCTCACTCTGCGAACACTGCTTCAGCTCGCCATTGGCAAGAGCCAGGGTGAACGACTCAACGAAGTCGCAGAAACTGCCGTCTCGGTGGTGATTCTTGCCATGAATATCGGCAGCTATGGCGCCACCGATGGTGACGAACTTGGTGCCTGGTACAACCGGTGGAAACCACCCTCTCGGGATGCAAACCTCCAGCAATTGTTCAAATGTCAGCCCGGCACCACAGCGCAAGATACCCTGCTCTTCATCAAGGGAATGGAAGTTGTCCAGATAGCGGCTACTGATTACCTGTCCGGCCAGGGCACTGTCGCCATAGCTGCGCCCCGCACCGCGTGCAATCTGTGCAACTTCCGGCACACTGGCCAGGGTGTTGGTTAGCGCAGAGACGGTTTGCGGCTCGAGTACTTCCGCATCTATCCTGGGGAATCGACCCCAACCTTGTATCAGCATTCAGATTGACCGTGAGTTGAATACGTAGCGCTTATCCAACCGGTACTTTACTACATAACCCAGCGTCAGGCCGATTACCGCACCGGTATAACGGGCGGTTCTGGTTCCAAACCAGAACTCGAAACCGATTTCAAGTGACCAGAAAAGAAAGGTGGTGAAGCCACCAGTTAGGGTGTAGATCAAGAAAGTGTGCAGATTGTGTTTGGCAGACTCTGTGATATAGACGAAGATATAATGCTTGTCGAACCAGTATTTGCTTACCAATCCCGCAATAGTGCCTGTTAGTACCGCAGTGTACAGGGAAAGACTGCCAGCATAGACCAACAGGCTGAGTTCCTGCGCCAGCAGATTGATCAGGGTAGCAAGGGCAGCAAACAGGGCGTATTTAATCGATAACTTCAGCGCGCTCATTACTGTGTGCCTATTGGCATTGAATTAAATTCGCTCATGCTGCGAAACATGGTATTGCATGATATTGAAAGTTTAGGGAACCAACCAGTGACGGAAGACATTCTGCAATTTGCACAACAACTGGCGCGCGATGCCGGCGAGGTGATGCTCGGCGAACGTGAATCAGCGAACCTGAATCGAGACTACAAGGATGGCATAGAGCTGGTAACCCAGGCCGACCTGAAAGTGGATGCCCTGATTTGCCAGCGCATCAGGAAGCAGTTTCCGGATCACGCCATTCTGTCCGAAGAATCGTCGCCGGATCTGGCGCGACCCTGGGAGTCGAACGTACCAGTCTGGATCATCGATCCCATCGACGGCACCGTTAACTATGCCCATGGTCACATCCAGTCCGCCGTTTCGATCGCATACCTCGACCAAGGCCAGATTAGTGTTGGTGTGGTCTATAACCCGTTCACCGATGAATTGTTTCACGCCGTGGCGGGCGCTGGTGCCTGGCTGAATAATCAGGCCATCTCGGTTTCGGGTAAAACCGAGTTATCCCGCGCTCTGATCGCTACCGGGTTTCCCTACGTGAAAGAAGGCCTGGAACCTATGGTGGATCGAGTGCGCAGCATCCTCTATCACTGTGCCGATATTCGTCGCCTGGGTTCAGCCGCGCTGGATATCTGCTGGCTCGCGGCTGGCCGAATGGATGGCTACTATGAATCAGTCAGTCTCTGGGATTTCGCGGCTGCGCGCCTGATCGCAAAAGAGGCGGGCGCAGAGTGCGGACATTTCAGTGAAGTGCCGACGGGCATCGACCCCCAGTTCCATCCCCGGGACCTGCTCATCGCGACCCCCGCCCTGTATTCGCAACTGCGCCACCTGCTGGCCGGAAAATCCTAAGGAATTCCGCTAGATAGACCACGTCTGGGGACAGACGAGCGGAACAGGTTTCCGTTGACCACCTGGGCTAATCCTCTTAACCTAGAAGGTCTTGAGAAGCTGCTTGAGAAATAGGAGAACTCCGTGAACAAGCCAAAACAACAATTTGTTGCCCTGCTATCCCTGTTACTGGTTTCTGGCCTGGCCATTGGCCAGGAAAGAGTCGGTGATTTTTCCCTGCTGGACCACGAGGGATATCACCATGGTATGAGTTGGTATGACGACCACGAGGCAATTGCCTTCCTGGTTCAGGCCAACGACAGCGCCGCAACCGAAGCCGCTGTGCCCGCATTCGATGCATTAAAAGCTGAATTCGATCAGCAAGGTGTCGAGTTCTTTATGATCAACCCCATGGGTCGTCACAATCGTGAAGCTGTTTCAGCCAAAGCTGCCGAGTACGGAGTGGACATTCCTGTACTGCTGGACGATGCCAGGGTAATTTCCGAAGCCATGGGTATTTCCCGAGCCGGCGAAGTGCTCATCTTCGATCCCAAGCGATTCGTAGTTCAGTATCGCGGCAGCGTCGACGGAGCCGAGACAGCACTGGAAGAGATTCTTGCCGGTGATGATGTCAGCACACCTGAAATCGCTACCAATGGCGAAGCCATTAGTTATCCAGAAAAACCAGTCCCATCTTACGTCGCGGATGTAGCACCGGTGCTCGCTCAGCAGTGTGCCGAATGTCACCGCGAAGGTGGCGTTGCACCGTTCGCCATGGACAGCCATGCCATGGTCCAGGGTTGGTCGCCAATGATTCGCGAAGTATTGATGACCCGACGCATGCCACCAGGTGCCATCGATGGTCACATCGGTGAGTTCATGAACGACCGTCTGGTTTCGGACGAAGACGTTCGCAACATCATCGCCTGGGCAGAAGCGGGTGCGCCGAAAGATGGCGATCACGATCCGCTGACAGAGTTGAGCTGGCCAGAATCCAAGTGGGCCTATGGTGAGCCAGACATGATTCTCGATATTCCACCTACGACTGTGCCTGCCACTGGCAACGGCGTGTTCGTCAACGTAGAAGTTACTTTCGACATGCCAGAAGACCGCTGGATGAAAGCCAGCCAGATCATCGCGGGTGATCGCGCCGTACTGCATCACACTGTGAACAGACTGGACTTCCCCGGCGAGACTGGCAGTCGTTTTCTGGGTGGGCCAAGCAGCCCCGACAAGGCTAACATCGCTGCCTATATTCCGGGATTCATCCAGGAAGCGAATCCAGAAGATACTGGCGGCCTGATCAAGGCAGGTTCTGTACTGCATCTGAACATGCACTACACGCCTTACGGAAAGGAGACGACCGATCGCAGCCAGGTGGGTGTGTGGTTCTATCCAATCGACGAACCACCCTCTGAGAGAATGTCAGGGCAGTGTGCCTGTATCTTCCCTAATAACTGGACGACGATTCCGCCACACGATCCAGCCTTTGAGCAGGTCCAGACCATTACCATCCCCAACGAAGCACACCTGTATAGCTTTACGCCGCACATGCACTTCCGCGGCAAGTACATGCGCTACTACGCCGACTACCCGGATGGTACTACCGAGGAGTTGATCAACATCGCCAAGTACAATTACAACTGGCAACTGGCTTATCAGTATGAACAGCCCAAGCTGGTTCCAGCTGGTACGAAGATTCGTGTTGTAGGTGCATTCGATAACTCGGCACAAAACCCGGCGAATCCTAATCCTGATCGTGCAGTGGATTGGGGTAATGAGAGTTGGGATGAGATGTTCTTCGGAGTTGTTAACTACAAATATACTAATCAGGGTGGCGACGATTAAGTCGACCATCTGAATTTGTAGTCAGATCAAAAGCCGGCTCATCAGTGAGCCGGCTTTTTTGTGCCTGGGACGCAGCGGCTGCCCTCGCGCGCTGCTCGGGATCGGGTGTCCCTTCGATTGATCCACGGGGTCGGTAACCGACTTCCCGCTAATTACAAAAAGACACAAAATCGCAACAATTTTCAGTCTCTCTCGGTCCCAATTAGAGCCATACTATTGGCTTGCGGTATGACTCAAATAACAGAATCCGCCCGAGGAACGCTCATGACCTTTCCCCCAGCAAAGCCAGATTTTACCGTGGCCAGAGCCAGCCAGCTGAGGAAGCTGATTGCCGGTATCGCACTGGTGACATCGGCTGGCCTTGCCCAAGGCCAGGAACAGGCAGCGAGCGATGATTCCACTATCACTTATCCGGCGTCCTACTTCGAACAGTTCCAGGTTAACTCGGTCAATGACATGCTGGACCGGATCCCGGGTATCAATCTCGCCCGTGGTGGCGGCGGTGGTGGAAATCGTGGCGGTCCTGGCAGTTCCGGAGGTTCAGACCGTCGCGGTCTGGGCGGGGGCGGAGATCAGGTTCTTATCAACGGACGCCGCATCGCCGGTAAAGAGAATGAAGGCAACAGTCAGCTCAGTCGAATTCCGGCTTCACAGGTTCAGCACATCGAAATTATCCGGGGCACATCCAGTGAGCTCGATGTGCGAGGTGGTAGCCAGGTAATTAACATCGTATTGCTGGAGGCCCAGTCCAGCGTAAGCGGTGCCTTCGAAGTCAATGCGGATCATACCTTCGATGGTCAGAACACGCCTGGCGCAAAAGCTTCGTTGACTGGTCAACGTGGTGCCTTAAATTATTTTCTAAGCGCTGAGCAGGAACCCAGATGGGAGTTCCGCGATAGCCGTGAAGACAGTTACCTTCCTGATGGTTCATTAAACGATCAGGTAGTGCGACTCGAGACCAGGGATGCGTCGCCACTAACCCTGGCGAGCAACCTTGGTTATGAATTTTCCCTGCAGACAATTGCCCACCTCAATCTGCAATGGTCCAACGACGACCAGGATACAGATCTCGATCGCACTATTGTTGACTACACCTTCGATAATCCCCTGGTTACATTGCAGTATGAACCCATCCTCAGGCGCAATGAGTCCTGGGAAGTGGGGGGTGACTTCGAACACCAGTTTGGTAGCGGTGCCCGCTTCAAGACGCTGTTCATCGTTAATGATCAGGATTCGCTTTTTACTCGAGAGCGCTATGGCATCGATGGCGCTGAGCGCGACAAGGAACTGTTCCTGTCGTCGTTCGAAAGAACGCGGGAACGCATTGTTCGTTCTTCCTATACCACCAGCCTCACGTCATCACAGGCATTGGAAGCTGGTGTGGAGCGAGCACAAACTATTCTGGATACATCACTGCAATTGGGTCTGGCACTTGGCGGAACGCCTTCGGATCTATTTGGTGGCTTGACGCCATCGCGAGATGCCAACGGTTCCGTGGAGGAGATGCGCTACGAGTATTTCGCTATCCACAACTGGCAGATCAACTCTCGCATGGCTTTGGAAAGTACCGTGATCTTCGAAGACAGCACCATCACCCAGTCTGGTGATGTCTATCAATCGCGGGATTTTGATTTCATTCGACCCAAGGTTGATTATCGTTTTGATATCACGCCTTCTCTGCAGTTTCGTACCACCATCGAGAGAGATGTTGCGCAGCTCAGTTTTTCAGATTTTACCGCCAGTGCGCAGACCAGTTTCGGCACCGACGACGACCAGAACGAGTTGCAGGGCAATCCGGATCTGGTACAGGAAAAATCCTGGCGCTATGAGGCCAATCTGGAAGTGCGTCTTCCCAATGACGCTGGCGTGATCAATACCAACCTGTTCTATCACGACCTGGAAGACATCATCGGTCGCGTCGATGTGTCGACTGCAACCACGGTACTGGGAGCGAATGGTAATGTGGGTGACGGTGAGCGGTATGGACTGAATATCAATTCCAGTCTGCGCCTTGGCTTTATTGGTCAGCCCAATATGTTGCTCACGGCCAGCACCAGTGTCGAAGACTCCAGCATCATCGATCCATTTACCGGCTTCGAACGTCGTATCTCAAGGCAGGGTCGCGGTGGTACCAGCGTCGGGCTGCGTCATGACATTCCTTCGCGCAACATGAACTGGGGCGTGAACTACCGGGTTGGCCACAACGGCAATAGTGTCTTTTACGACATCGACAAGACCGAATCCTTCGAAGGAGACCCGTCCTATTTTGCCTGGTTTGAAACCCTGGGTTGGGGTGACCTGATTTATCGTTTCGAGGCGAGAGACAGTCAGCATCGATGTCGCTTTCGTACTCGCTACACCAACCGCAGCGTTGGCGATGGCGGACTCAGGGAAATTGAGGACTCCTGCTTTACCAACGGTCTCGTGCTGGCGGTTAAGGTGCGCGGTACTTTCTAATAGCTACTAGCTGTCTGGCAGCTTCGAATGAGAAAGTACCGATCGCGCACGGGCGTGGTCAGAACTGAAATCCCAGAGACACCATATACACCAGTGGATCTATCTCCACTGAAGCGTTCACGTTGCCCAGGGCAGAACTGAAGTTTGCATCCGTGTCGATATCTATAGCCCACATGGATGCATTCAATATCCAGTTGTCACCAAGGTGGATATCGATGCCTGCACGTGCAGAAAGACCCCAGGAATCATCGAGATCCAGGCCATTGGCGCCCAGTTCGGATGCCGCCTGTGATGTGAAATCCTTGCTGAAGAAAGTCGTGTAATTGACCCCTGCTCCAATATAGGGGCGGATCATGGAGTTAGCGTTGCCAAAGAAATACAGGGCACTCAAGGTTGGTGGCAGGTGTTTTGTGCTGCCCAGGTCGGTCGTTGAGAAACCATACTGACTGAGACCGGAGACTCTCAGGTCGTGATCGAAGGGCGTGGCAGCCAGCACCTCAAGAGCAATCGAATCTGTCCACATCCAGACCAGGTTCAATCCAAGTTGCGTGTTGTCTTCGACGCCAACTGCTGTTGCCGCCAGTGGTCCTGTTGCTGTGGTTGTGACCACACTACTGCTCTCATCCGGAGCAACCTGTGCGGCACCGACACGCAGAATGATGTCTCCTGCCTCGTGGGCTAAAGCCACATTGCCGAAACCAGTAACTATTGTTGTAAATGCTATTGTAGCGACCGCGATTGCGGTATCTGCCAGGCGTTTCATATTCGCTCTCCCCAAAAAGTGCCCCTTGCCACCTTTCCAGATGGCCAGACGACAGTGTCGCTCTAAATTGGAGAGAGCGTATTGATTTACATCAGACAGCGCGGCTTACAGAATCTCGAAGATATCGTACGCCACTTTCCCAGGAATCTGTTTCGACTTACCCACACAGACAATGTGATTCAGCCAGTCATATTCCTCGGAGGCTGTATTGAAAACCGGTGTGACTCGCCAATACAGGCCCGAGTCGTTTCTAGCGACAACCCCCTTGTAGGTCATGTAGATGATCGCGCCGTCGTCGGTGTCGAGGGTAATACGCACATCGAGACTGCTGTGGCCCGAAACCTGGGTAATCCAGTCGGCACCACCATCGCGGACAGTACCATTGAGCCTCGGCCCCGAGAAGGTGCCGCCGGTTACCGGTGCGATACTGGTGTGGCCGGCATCAAGCTGAGCGGCAACATCCAGGGACAGTTCCATCAGATAACGGGATTCCAGCTCACTCGCTGGTGATTGTGCATTGGCCATCTTCGTTGCTCCAAGGCTGCCAAGAGCTGCGGCTGTTGCTGCAGTCGCGCTCAGCTTGCCGAAATCTCTGCGTGAAAGATATTTTTTCTTCATCTTATTACTCCTGGGGATTTTCTGTCGAATCGTCTGAGAATAGTAGGCAAGTAAATCAGATCCAGCACCAACGCAAGCACTACGATAGGCACCAATAGTTTCGCCGATTGCTGGAAGTAAAGGGTACTGGCAAAAATCAGGATGGTGGTGCCCAGCGCCAGTACCATGGTGGTGATGGTGAGTGCCGGCCCAGCGATACGGATCGAATGGGCAATGGCATCATTCTGCGAGGCGCCAGCTCTGCGACCTTCAAGATAGTGGCTGAGGATATGCACCGTATCGTCCACAACCAGACCGATACTGATACTGAACAACATCATCACGAACGGATCCAGTTGCCCGACAAACAGTGCCCAGAAACCGAACACCATGGTTGCAGGCAACAGGTTAGGTATGACACTGAGGACACCGAAGTACAGGGAGCCAAGGCCGAAGATCAGGGTGATGGTGATCAACAGCAGGCTTACCGAGTAACCCTGCAGCAGCTCAGTAGTCACCAGCTCATCCATCCTGGAAAACACCAGCAGTCCGCTGCCATGAATTAACTCCGCCGCGTCGAAATAATTGCCGAACTGCTCGGTGATGCGTATGTCGAGATCGATAAGTTCCTGGTTCGAGATACGAGTGGCATTGATCAGCAGGGTGATGGCGGAAAAGTCTTCGTTGATGAATCCACTGATAGGAAACTCCCTGCTGTTCACCATGGCGAAAGCTTCCAGGTAGTTCTCCACGTTCTCTTCGGTTTCCGGTAGCAGGTAGAACTTCGGGTCGCGATCATTGAGAAACTGGTGGATGGTTTTCAACACGTCGACAAGACTTGCATGTGACTCGATCTCTTCCTGTGCAACCAGCCAATCGCTGTAATTCTCAACCCGGCGCAGGAACTCGAGATCTATCACACCGTTCTCGATACCTGTATCTATTGCATAACTTAACGCTGGGCCACGATTCATATGCTCTCCGATTTCATCGTAGTACTGACGGATGTCATCATCATTGGCGATGAAGTCCAGGCGATTGAAATCGGTCTGGTTCAGGGGCAGGAGTAATACAGTGAAGAAAGCGAGAGCTGTGCAGGCATAGAAAATACGCTTGTCGTGGCGCTGGGTGAATTGCACCAATCGCTCCAGTCGTGCCTGCAGGAACAGTGCCTGGCCAGGATTCTTGTCCCAACTGAAAGTAAACCAGACCATGAGAGCAGGTAGCATGGTGAAGGTGAGCAAGTAGGCGAAGACTATGCCGATGGCAACGATCTGGCCGAAATCCTGGATTGCTGGCGATGAAGTCATGTTCAACGAGGAAAAACCAATGGCAGTGGTTACTGCCGCCAGCGTCACTGGTTGAAAGTTGTAGCTCAGGCTGTGCTCCATTGCTTTCAGTTTGTCCATGCCATTTTGCAGCGCCTGTTTGTAAATAGAGATGATATGCACACTGTTGGCGACCGCTATGATGATGACCACCAGGGGCGCGATCACCGAAATATTGTTGAACGAGTAGCCCAGGTAATTGACCGTACCGATAGTGCAGACGGCAGTGACCACTTCGTGTATCAGGATACATGCCCCGAGCGATATGGATCGGAAGCAATAACAGATGACGAGCACGCAGATGATGATCACGATAGGCAGCAGGGTCGTGAGGTCGGCGACCATAGAGGCCTGACTCGACTGCTCAAGAATCAGGTCACTGCCTGCATAGAGCGTCACGCCTGGGTGCCGTTGGCGAATCTCGTCACGCAGTTGTTGAATGGCATCAGCAATTTCAAGCCGCTCGTCGGCGCTCACATCCCGAGCATCGAGACTCAGGTTGGCGAAGGTGAGGCTGGCATCTTCCGAGATCAGGTTTGCAGTCAACAATCGATCCGCGATTGCTTCCTGCGCCAGGGCATCGAGTTCAGCCTGGGTATATTCAGCGACTGGTTTTACAAATAATCGTCTTTGCGTTTCCGGGGACATCCACTTGAGCACGGTGGAGAGGTAGGTAATTCTCGGGATGACATCGATACTGTCCTGCAGATCCACAATGGCGTTTAGCGTTGCTGTATTAAAGATGGTTCCACCGTCGTCCGCGACAAATACGAATGAGGCTTCTGCGGAGAATGGAAATTCTTCATCCATTCGTTCCAGTTCGTCCAGGTAGGGGTCGCTCTCGGTGAGTAGCGCATTAAACGTGCCGTCGAATTGAGTTCGCAGTAATCCTGTGGCCATCAGCAGAATGACGATGGCGCTTATCGAAAACAGTGGGAGGCGCAGGGAGACTCCTCTTTGCGCGACACTTGCTGCGATGGCAGGTAAGTTCAGGTTCATATTATTGGCAACAACATGCCTTCAGTCGCTTGTCAGGCACGGCGGCAGTGCTCCATCCAACTGGTCATTCCCTGGCTCAGATGTTTCTGCTTGTGCAGGATGAAATAGAACTTGCGCGCCCAGTTTCTGTGGGGCGCGGCCAATGGTACCAAGGTTCCACGCCGGAATGCCTCTTCGAGCGTGAGTCTGGATAGACAGCCGATGCCGAGCCCGGCCTCAACAGCACGCTTGATTCCCTCTGTGTGTTGTAACTCAAGGCGTAGATTCAGATTCGGCAGAATGCCAGCCATTGCCCGATCGAAGGCCTGGCGCGTTCCCGAGCCCTGTTCCCTGACGATCCATTCGGTCGCCATCATCTGCTCGTCATCGAGTTGTCCCTGTTTCGCCAGTGGGTGCTCCGGGGCGCAGAAAGGGGTGAGTTCGTCGTCGCGCCAGAACAGCACATTTAAATGGGTGTCCACTAACTCGCCTTCGATAAGTCCCAGATCCAGTTCGAAATTTCGAACTTTGGCAGCAATGGCCGCGGTGTTTTCCACGGTGAGTTCTACGCGGGCGCCAGGATGTTCGTTCATAAACTCGGCCATGATGCCTATGGCCAGATAGTTACCGATGGTGAGTGTCGCGCCGACTTTCAGCTCACCCACGTCAGCCTGGGATTTTATCGCCTGTTCCAGCTCCTGGGCCTGATCGATGACTGCGGCTGCCCGGGGTCGCAGGGCCTGGCCCTGCTCATTGAGTTGCAGTCTCTTGCCGACACGGTCAAAAAGCGGAAGGTCGAAGCGCTGCTCCAGCTCTTTCAGGGCTGTGCTGGCAGCGGACTGGGAAATGGCCAGTTCCTCGGCGGCGTGACTGACGTTCTCGTGGGCGGCCACGGCGAGGAAAACCTGCAGTTGTTTGAGGGTAAAGCGCATCGCCGGATTATAGCTGAATATCCAATTATTTGATAAGTAATATCCAAACAATCAATTTTACAGATATAAGGCCACAGCCTATAGTTCGCGTACTTTTCAGACTTCAAACAACTTCCAGAGGAATCTGCCGTGGCGAGCCTGTCGACCCAGAGTGTTACCGACGTCCATCATTGGAATGAATCCCTGTTCAGCTTCAAGACTACCAGGGACAGGTCGCTGCGCTTCGAGAACGGTCACTTCGTCATGCTTGGATTGGAAGTTGAAGGCAAGCCACTAATGCGTGCCTACAGTATTGCCAGTCCAAACTACGATGAAGAGCTGGAATTTTTCAGCATCAAGGTGCCAGATGGCCCACTTACATCGAAATTGCAGAACATCCGCATCGGCGATGAGCTGTTGGTCAGCAGCAAGCCAACCGGAACACTGGTAGTCGACCATCTGCTCACAGGACGAAATCTGTATTTGATCAGCACCGGCACCGGCCTGGCACCGTTCATGAGTATCATTCAGGATCCGGCCGTGTACGAGCGTTTCGATCGGGTTATCCTCACTCACGGTGTGCGCTACGTTTCCGAGCTTGCCTACCAGGGCTTCATCCAGCAGCAATTGCCCGAGAATGAATTTTTCGGCGCAGAGGTGAGGGAGAAGCTGCTCTACTACCCAACTGTCACCAGGGAAAAATTCCGCAACCAGGGTCGCTTAACTGATCTGATGACAAGCGGAGAACTGTTTACCGATCTGGGATTGCCGGCAGCAGACCCCGAACAGGATCGCTTCATGATCTGTGGCAGCCCGAGCATGTTGAAAGATTGTTGCGCAATTCTTGATGGTTGGGGATTCGAGGAATCAAAGCAGGGCATCAAGGCCCACTACGTCATCGAACGGGCTTTCGTAGAGAAGTAAAGAATAAGCAGAGAGCTTAAAGGCTAGCGGGTCCCGAGTTCTTCTGCCATCAGTTCGGCGATGCTGTTCACGCCCAGCTTCTTCAGAATATTACTGCGGTGAAACTCGACAGTGCTGGCAGAGATATCCAGCTCTTCTGCAATGCGCTTGATGGTGTAGCCCTTGATAGCCAGCAAGTACACCTCGTGTTCTCTTGAGGTGAGTTGCTGCACTCGCGACTGAAATTCCTGGCTATGGCGATTCTGATCGAGATTCTGGCCGTGAACTTCCAGGGCTTCCTCGATCGCCTCTTGCATTGCAGCCATGGTAAAGGGTTTTTCAAGGAAACTGATGGCGCCCTTTCTTACCGCACTGACCACGTCCGTGAACCCACTGTCTCCAGACATGAATACGATAGGAAGCATCACGCCTCGTTCGGCAAGTCGCTGTTGAACGTCGAGGCCTGACAATCCCGGCAGCCGATTGTCCAACACGATACAACCAATCTTGCTGAAATGATCGACCTTCAGAAAAGATTCGCTGTTGTTGAACAGCTCGGTCTTGTAACCGAGTGTGCCCAGGTACAGAGCGAAGGCGTCGAGCAGGTCCTGATCGTCATCTACCAGGTAGATCGTTATTTCTTCCTTGTCAAAGCTCAAGACATCATTTCCTATGGGATACGGTAAAAACTCGCACAAGCTATCACGGGCCGCTGGCACCCTGTACTCGGGAAATCCACAGGATGCAATTGTGCCACTTTCCAAGCCCGGATTGCTAACTGCCATAAAAAAGGGGAGACCAAGTCTCCCCTCTCTGCGATCGGTGGCTGCCTTAGAAGATTGCGACCAGGCAACCTTTGGAGTCGGGCACGTCATCCATGTTAACAACGCCGCCAGCGAGAATTGTATCGAGCGCATCCTTCAGGTAATGCTCTCTTGCTGTATTGCGCTGGGTTTCGTAACCAAGCTGGTCATTGATCGGACCGCGGTAGAGTACTTCCTGGGTGCGCGGATTGAACACGAATACCTCGGCAGTACGC
>CAYTLI010000053.1:0-15468 GCA_964438455.1 uncultured Pseudohongiella sp. | reverse complement strand
CCATGATCTTCTTCTTGTCACTGGGTTCAGCTTCACATTCCTCCTCGTAGGTGGAGTACATGTACGCGGTGGTCGACACAAACTCTGCTGCACAGGTGTCGACTCGTTTAAACACCGGTCGCACTTTCAATTCAATCCGCCGCTGTTGTACTTCATTCTCGCTCACGCCGAGTAACTGACCCAACCGCTTATCGGAAAAACCCTTGCGCTTCAGGCTGAGCATAAAATCATGATCGATCTGTTGCAGCTCATTCTCCGCGACCCGGGACTCGGTCTGGATCAGGTCCTGAACCTGGCGCAGGAACCAGGGATCGATGCCAGAGAGTTCAAACACGGTTTCCAGTGGCCAGCCGGCCCTGAAAGCATCGGCAAGATAGCGAATTCGCTGCGCACCCGGTTCGGTTAGCTCCCGGGTCAGCACTTCTTTCGCATTGCTGACCTCTTCATCCAGTATGGGATCGAATCCACAGAGACCGACTTCCAGTCCGCGCAGAGCTTTCTGCATGGATTCCTGGAAAGTCCGGCCGATGGCCATCACCTCACCAACGGATTTCATCTGCGTGGTAATTCGATCTACAGCCTCGGGGAACTTCTCGAAGGTGAAGCGGGGAATCTTGGTGACCACGTAGTCGATCGTCGGCTCGAAGGATGCCGGGGTGACACCGCCGGTGATCTCGTTGCGCAACTCATCCAGGGTGAAACCCACAGCCAGTTTTGCCGCGACCCTGGCGATCGGGAATCCGGTGGCCTTGGAGGCAAGCGCGGAGGAACGGGATACCCGGGGGTTCATCTCGATAACTACCAGGCGACCATTTTCCGGGTTTACTGCAAACTGCACATTCGAACCGCCCGTCTCCACGCCGATCTCGCGCAAGACATCGATCGCGGCGTTACGCATGATCTGGTATTCCTTGTCGGTCAGCGTCTGCGCTGGTGCGACGGTGATCGAGTCACCAGTATGAACACCCATGGCATCAAAGTTTTCGATAGTGCAGACAATGATGCAGTTGTCTTTCTTGTCTCGGACTACCTCGAGCTCGTACTCTTTCCATCCGATGAGGGACTCATCAATCAGCAACTCATTGGTCGGTGAAAGCTCCAGCCCCCGGGAACAGATTTCTTCGAACTCTTCCTTGTTATAAGCGATACCGCCGCCTGATCCTCCAAGAGTAAAAGAAGGACGGATAATGCATGGAAAACCGATCTCCTCCATGGCCGCGTGCGCATCTTCCATATTGTGCGCCATCACATGACGAGGGGTTTCCAGGCCTATCTTGACCATGGCGTTGTCGAACAACTCCCGGTCTTCTGCCTTGTCGATCGCTTCGCACTTGGCGCCGATCAGCTCCACGCCGTATTTATCGAGTATGCCCATGCGATTCAGGTCGAGGGCGCAGTTCAATGCTGTCTGGCCACCCATGGTTGGCAGGATGGCGTCCGGTTTTTCTTTTGCAATAATCTTTTCAACGATCTGCCACTTCACCGGTTCTATATAAGTAGCATCCGCCATCGCGGGATCGGTCATGATGGTTGCAGGATTGGAGTTGACCAGGATGACCCGGTAGCCTTCCTCGCGCAGGGCCTGGCAGGCTTGCGCACCGGAGTAGTCGAACTCGCAGGCCTGGCCGATGACGATCGGGCCTGCACCTAAAATCAAAATACTGTTTATGTCGTTTCTCTTGGGCATGGTAAAACTTTTGCTAGTCCTTTATCTCTTAGCTCGGGTTGCGCATCAAATCGATGAAGTGATCAAACAGGGGAGCAACATCATGGGGTCCGGGGCTCGCTTCCGGATGCCCCTGGAACGCAAAGGCGGGCTTGTCCGTTCGCTCGATGCCCTGCAGTGATCCATCGAACAAAGATTTGTGGGTTGCTTCCAAATGGGCAGGCAGTGTTTCTCCATCTACTGCAAAACCGTGATTCTGGCTGGTAATCATTACCGTACCGTCCTTGAGATTTTGCACCGGATGGTTTGCACCATGATGCCCCAGCCGCATCTTGATGGTTTTTGCACCGCAGGCCAGAGCCAGCAGCTGGCAACCGAGGCAGATACCAAATAGCGGTACATTTTTGTCCAGCAGAGTCTTGACCGCATCGATGGCGTAGTCACAAGGTTCCGGGTCGCCAGGTCCGTTGGACAGGAATACGCCATCCGGATTCAGGGCCAGCACATCTTCTGCCGGTGTTTTTGCCGGAACTACCGTGACCTGACAGCCACGCGCCACCAGCATGCGCAAGATATTGCGCTTGACGCCAAAATCGTAGGCAACAACTTTAAACTTGTCGGAACCATTAGCAGCATAGCCAGATTCAAGATCCCAGACCCCTTCTTTCCATTGGTAGGTTTCTGTGGCGCTGACAACCTGCGCCAGATCCATGCCCTTGAGGCCGGGAAATTCCTTTGCCAGGGCAAGTGCCTGCTGTTCCGCTTCTTCGTTGATCGCATCCGCGGCCACTATCGCTCCATTCAGGGGACCCTTGTCCCGCAACAACCTGGTAAGCCTGCGGGTATCTATCTCCGCAATCGCTACCACGTTCCTGTCGCGTAGAAACTCGTCGAGATTCTGCTCCTTGCGCCAATTACTGGCGAGCAACGGGTAGTCCCGAATGACGAGCCCGGTGGCCCAGACCCTGTCTGATTCATCGTCTTCCGAGGTAGTCCCGGTGTTGCCGATGTGTGGGTAAGTGAGGGTGACGATCTGTTGTGCGTAGGAGGGATCGGTGAGTATTTCCTGGTAACCGGTCATGGACGTGTTGAACACGACCTCTCCACTGGTGGCTCCTTGCGCACCTATGGCGGTACCGCGAAACAGGCTGCCATCTTCCAGGGCTAATATTGCTGTGTGGGGCACTGCATTAATCCTTACTGCTTGTTTGCTGTGGTCAATTTACTTTGGTTTATTTTCTACGGGCGAAAAAAAGCGGAGGGAAGAAATCTTCACTCCGCTTTCCTATAAATTCAGTTCTGTTTTCGTGTTTTCAGCATTCGACATACTGAGCGGGTATTCTATTAAAACTACACCTCTCTTGTCCACGAATTGCTGTTCGATAATTGCGAATCATTAGATCGGTATTACCTGTCGATCTCGACTTTGGGCTCTAACTCAACTCAAGCACGTCCAGCATCGAGTAGACCCCCGGTGACTTGCCAGCTAGCCACTTTGCTGCACGCACCGCGCCGGAGGCGAAGGTCATACGACTACTCGCCTTGTGAGTGATCTCTACCCGTTCACCAGGACCGGCGAAAGTAACCGTGTGCTCACCAACAATATCGCCGGCACGCACAGTAGCAAAGCCGATAGTCTTGTTGTCGCGGATATCGCTGATGCCTTGCCGGCCGTAAACAGCGACGTCATCGAGATTTCGCCCCAGGGTCCTGGCAACTACCTCACCCATCTTCAGTGCCGTGCCAGAGGGTGCGTCTTTCTTGTTGCGGTGATGTGCTTCGCTGATCTCTATATCAACCTCATCGCCAAGCACGGAGGCTGCCTGTTCGAGGAGGCGCAGACAGAGATTGACGCCTACGCTCATGTTCGGTGCAAATACCAGCGGTATGGCTGTCACGCCATTGATGCGCTCGATCTGGGCTGCTGTAAACCCGGTCGTACCCAGCACCATCGCCCTGCCTTCTTTCTCGCACAGTTCCAGGTGCGCGAGACTGGAGTCGGGCGCGGTGAAATCGATGAGCACGTCGAAGTCAGCTTGCACATCCGCCAGGTTTGCCACCGTTGTAGTACCCAGGGCACGACCCAGCGCCAACAGGCCAACATCCATGCCCAATGCCGGATCGTCAGGCAATACACTGGCTACAGTGAGCTGTAGCGTATCTGACTCAGCCGCCACGGCTTCCACCAGAGTTCGCCCCATGCGCCCGGCGGCACCTGCTATAGCTATCCTGATCATTGTCGTTCCTGGCAGTTGTGCGGGGGTGGCAAGTATACAGGGGCTGAATAGCTAGCTGAAGTCGCGGGCCTGCTGAGCAGAAATTTCACAGCAGGATAACGGCCTGTTTACCGCGCTCTCAATTCCCAAAGCTTGAAGGCTCCGGGCAATTTGGGCAAACTCTGGCCCCTCATGGAGCATCATCTACTGGTGAATTCACCAGTTAGTAGACTCCCTCCCGGGCCTCTATATTTCAGCCATTTGTGAAAACTAATGAGCGACGCACCGGTCATACAAGGTAGCAACAAGCAGCAGCGTTACGAATCGCTGGTGGCGGCACTGTATCAGGACGTCTATCGCTATGCGTTCTGGATTTGCAAGAACCAGCCACTGGCGGAAGACCTGGTGCAGGAAACATTTTTGCGCGCCTGGCGGTCTCTGGATAGCCTGCAGAACGACAAGGCAGCGAAAGCCTGGTTGTTCACCATTCTGCGTCGGGAAAATGCCCGGCTGTATGAAAGGTACCGTCCCGAACTGGTAGATATTGAAGGTCAGGCCCTGGCAGAGAAAGTCGAGCAGGAGCCGGATTCGAAAATGGATCGGGAGCTGTTGCACAACGCGATCAAGCGGCTGGAAAGTGATTATCGTGAACCCTTGCTACTGCAGGTTGTGGGTGGATTCAGTGGCAAGGAAATCGCGGAAATACTGGAACTGAATAACAATACGGTAATGACACGCCTGTTCAGGGCGCGCAGCAAACTGAAGCAGGATTTCGGCGTAGATGCCGATGATGTAGATGAATGACGCAACAAACACAGCAAGAAGAGTTTAAGCAATGGACGAAATAGAATTTCGACAACGGGTTTACGCCAACCCGGCAGCGCCAGACGAGGAAGTGCTGGCAGCGGCCCGGGAGAATCCCGCATTCCAGAAAATTCTAGATGAAGCACAGAAGATGGATGCTGATATCCATGATCTGGTATCCGGTATCGTTGTTCCCGAAGGATTGCATAACCGGCTGTTGGACATTGCCAACGAAGACGGTATTGAAGCGCTCGATTCCGGGGAAAACGACGACCCAATCCCCAACGTTGTCGGTGTGCCGCCTGCAAACTCCAGTTTTTTTAAGTACTACGCCATGGCTGCCTGTTTGTTATTGGTGGTCGGAGTTACATTCACCCTGACTTATAACCCTGGGCCAACAGCACCCGAGCTGGCCATGGGTGATGAGTTCATCAACCATATCTACATGGAAGCACCAGAGATGGCGCTGATGAATAGCGGTGCAAACAACAGCGTCGTGAACTGGAACGATGTGGACTCGATCATGGCCACTGCAGGAGTACAGTTGGCTGGTGGAGTGCGTGACGAGAGTAATCTCTTCTACGCCAACCCCTGCATCGTTATTCCCGAGTACGCAAGCGCACACATGATGGTGCAGGGAAGCTCAGGCACGGTGAGTGTCTTCGTTATTCAGAACAGCCCGGTTAGCAATGAATTCCAGATTCGCGACGAACGCTTCAATGGTGTGGTTGTGCCGCTGGATCAGGGTAACCTGATACTGGTCGGCGAAGAAGACGAGAACCTGGAACCGGTCAGGAATCTCTTCTCCGAAAACCTGGAGTGGGTAATCTAGCCCGCTCAACCCCCGATCAGGGGGCAGCGATGCCAAATTCTTCTGCGCTGAGAGCCATCAGCGATCCGGAGCCAGCCTTGATCTCAGCAAGCAGAGACTCCTGCCGCGGCAACATGCGACTGAGGAAGAACTCACCAGTCTTGATAATGCCGTCCAGGTGTTCACCACCCTCACCATTTGCGCGACTCGGTAATGCAGTCGCCAACATTCTTTGCCACATGAAGCAGAAGAGCGTAAGCCCCATCAACTCCATGTAGGGATACGAAGCGGCACCGACAGCATTGGCATCCCCGGCACTGGCCTGGATCACAGATTCTGTAGCCGCGCTGATGCATTCCTTGCTGCGCTGCAGATGAGGAAGATAAGACTCCATGGCTTCGTTGTCGGCATGGGCCGCGACAAACGTGTCGATGTCGGCGATCAGTTCTGTCAGCAGCTCGCCACCACAGCGCACTGTCTTGCGCCCCATCAGGTCCAGGGCCTGGATCCCGTTTGCTCCTTCGTAAATCTGCGCAATGCGGGCGTCCCTCACGTTCTGCTCCAGACCCCATTCGGCAACGTAGCCATGGCCGCCAAGTATCTGTTGTGCCAGTACGCAGGATTCAAAGCCGCGATCAGAACAATAGGCCTTTTGTACCGGGATCAACAGGGAGACCAGGTTCTTCGCTCGTTGCCTGCTGGCTTCGTCGTGGTGAAAGCGCACGGTGTCCAACTGCAGTGCGGCATACATTGAGAGCGCCCTGCCTGCCAGTGTATTGGCCCTGATGCTGAGCAACATCCTGCGTACATCGGGGTGCACGAGGATGGGATCCGCTGCTTTTTCCGCCTGCGAAGGACCATCTGCGGCACGCCCCTGCAGTCTTTCCTGCGCGTAGGCGCAGGAAGTTTGATAGGAGGCTTCCGCCAGGCCATTGCCCTGCAGGCCCATAGACAGTCGCTCATAGTTCATCATGGTGAACATGTTGGACAGGCCGGCATTGAGTTCACCCACCAGCCAACCCTGTGCATCATCAAAATTCATCACGCAAGTTGCCGAGGCCTTGATGCCCATCTTGTGCTCGATAGAACCGCAGCTCACGCCGTTGCGCTCGTCATGCAACTGGCCCTGCTCATCAACCAGGTACTTGGGCACCAGGAACAGGGAAATACCTTTCGGCCCGGCGGGCGCATCCGGCAGTTTTGCCAGTACCAGGTGAATGATGTTTTCCGTGAGATCGTGTTCTCCAGCGGTGATGAAAATCTTGGTGCCGCTGATCTTGTAACTGCCGTCTTGCTGGGGAATCGCCCGGGTGCGAATCATTCCCAGATCTGTGCCAGCATGAGGTTCGGTCAAGCACATGGTGCCGGACCAGACACCCTCATACATTTTGGGCAGAAACTGTTGTTTCAGTTCCTCACTGGCATGCTCGCTGAGCGTGAGTGTGGCGCCGGTATTGAGGATGGTATAAAGAGTGAAGGAAGAGTTGGCTGCGAAAAACATCTCTTCCAGCAGCGCCGACAACAGCTTCGGCATGCCCTGCCCACCAAAATCGGGATCACCGGTGAGCCCTGCCCAACCGCCTTCGATGTAGGCATTGTAAGCTTCCTTAAACCCTTCTGGCGTTGAGACTTCTCCTTTGCGCCAGGTGCAACCAGCAGCATCTCCAGTCTGATTGATCGGTGCCAGCAGGTTTTCCGCGATCTTTCCCGCCTCTTCCAGAATTGCTGCTATGAGATCTGCACTGACTTCTTCAGTGCCCTGCATAGCGGCAAATTGCTGCTCAGCCTCGAAGACGTCGTTGAGCAGAAACTGCATGTCGGCAAGAGGCGCGCGATAGCTTGCCATGATTGTGTTCCCCCTTTTTCCAGGCGCGCAATTATAAAGGAAAGCACCCACCTGAAGGTACCAGCACGAATCGGACGACGAGCAAAACTGCCATCCCGAACTAGACTGGTAGGTAAAGGCATCGATGGTGGCGATATGAAACTGGCAACCAGAAAGCTGTGCAACTGGCTGCTGCCGACCAGTTGCATGATCTGCGGCAGGACACTGCACACCTCCCTGAGCCTGTGCCAGGATTGTCATCGACAGCTACCCTGGATAGGGGCTCATTGTCATGGGTGCGGACTGCATTTTGCTGGCGTCGCATTGCACAACAATCGCTGCGGGAAATGTTTGTCACACCCCTCTGAACTCGATGGCTGTCACGCCTTGTTCCACTACGCTAGCCCACTGGACAAACTTATCCCAGCCTTCAAGTATCAGGAGCGGCTCGACATCGGTCACTGCCTTGCTTCGCTACTCGCTACCGAAGTGGCTTGCTGGTACAGGGAACATCCACACCCTGATCTGATCGTCCCCGTGCCCATGCACTATCGTCGCTACCTGCGACGCGGTTTCAATCAATCCTGGGAGCTCTGCAAAGTAATCGGCAACACAACAAGCCTTCGCTGTAGTGAATTTAGTCTGCGCAAGGTAAGGCACACCGCGGCCCAGTCTGATCTGGCCAGTGCCAGAGCCAGAGCCAGCAATCTGCAGAACGCCTTCGAGGTGACCAGAAAATCAGCATTGCAGAATGTGAAAAGCGTCACAATTATCGACGATGTGGTTACCACCATGTCCACCGTCTCGACACTGGCAAGGCTATTGAAGGGCCACGGAATTCAACGGGTAGAGGCCTGGTGTGTGGCCCGCGCGGGGATAGGTCAGAACCAGGCGTAGGGAATGTTACCGATGTGTGACCTCCAGCACAGAGGCTTTGCCGCGCATCCCTATACTACAGCCATACCGAATTACCAGTATTGCCGTTAGTTATTAGCAGGGCAAACCAGTTTTCATAGAGCAGACCTTGACCCCGATTCATTCGGGGTTTTTTTTGGCTGCGATAAGCAGCTGGCACAGCGACAAATTCCAGCCATAAAAAAAGCGCCAGCGGCGCTCTTTCTTTCGATTCAGAGAGGTACTAGAACTGATACTTGATTGAGCCGTAAGCTACGCGGCCATTCTGATCGAGAATGCGCGTTGACGAATTGAGGATCTGCGCAGTCTTCTCATCGAAGATGTTGCGAATACCGAAGGAAATGACAGCACGGTTGTTAGAACCTGTTTCCACGCTATAACCGTATTGCAGATCGATGGTGGTGATGTTGTCCACCAG
Organism: uncultured Pseudohongiella sp.; assembly: GCA_964438455.1. GTDB lineage: Bacteria > Pseudomonadota > Gammaproteobacteria > Pseudomonadales > Pseudohongiellaceae > UBA9145. Next base: position 6,813 of record CAYTLI010000053.1, on the reverse strand, counting down.
GGCGTTGATCTCTTCCAGATCGAGCTCGCTGATGTCCTTGAAAGAATCAAAATAATTAGTGATCGCACTCGCTGTATGGTTACCAAGCTGCCATGTCAGCATCAGGCTGCTTTGCAATTCCGGGGAGATAATCCTGTCTTCCGGAGAGCCGAGCTCAGCATCCACCAGATCCAGCAAAGACCCCTGACTATCGAAATTTTCAACATAGGTGGTCTTGGTGCTGAGAGTAAACTGCCCAAAGCGATTGGTATCCCACATGTATGAGGCACCAAGGTCGAAACCATTTGATTGCAGGCCACTGCCCAACAAAGGGTTGTCGATATTGAATTCATTGATCTTGGAATCTTCAAGATACAGCTGTGGCAATACAGGTTGCAGACCTGTATTGACTGTCACTGCCGGTGCGTCTGCTATCTCCTGACGCCAGGCATCTGCCTGCAGGTTCAGGCCTTCGATCGGAGTGATTTTCACGCCCAGGTTAAAGTTGAGCGCTTCCTCAACCAAACCGCCCTGAAAGTCCCGGGCCTCGACGGCACGATCAATGTCGATGATCGGCGTTGCAGAACTGAATACAGAGTTCGGCGCGACCTGGAAACTATCCAGCGTCTCTTCCTGAGCCTGCACAGCCGCAGCCGCTATGGCCGTTGAAGCCAGCAGCAGGTTCGCAGTATTGAAGATTCGATTCAGTTTCATCTTAAAGGCGCTCGCGGCCTGAAATTCCATACACCAAACAACTCTTGTAGCTTAGCATTTCGAGGTCTTGATTTACATCTGTTTCTAATGCCGAAGCAACACTCTCCCGCACCAGCCAGGATTTCGTAACTGCCAGATTTTCTGCTTTATTTTCAATAAGTTAAGGAGATCCTACCCGCTCGCAGACTTGCTCTTCAGACAGTTGCTGTAATAGCGCTGCTACGCTTTGCTGCTGCCCGGGCAGGATCAGCTGCGGGTCTATCTCCACAAGGGGCTGGAGGACGAAGCGCCGCTGGTGGGCACGAGGATGGGGCAGACTGAGATCAGGCGATTGCGATTGTCGGTCTCCGAGTGCAATCAGATCCAGGTCCAGCGGCCTCGATTCATTAACCAGGCCACCGCGTCTACGACCAAACTCATTCTCCAGAGCCTGCAGTTTCCGCAGCAATTGCTCAGCGTTCGTGTCGAGCGGCAGGGTCAGGGAGACCACTGCATTGATAAAGTCAGCCACCCCGGCCGGACAGCCTTCGGGGCTGGTTCGGTAAAGAGATGAGGCAGCAAACGGGCCCGTGGACCAGCTGCGCAGGCGTTCGCTTACTGCCCGGATGGTTTGAGCAGGAGTGCCGACGGGAGAATCCAGATTGGCACCCAGGGAGATTATTACCCTGGTGGTATCACTCACTGTCTTGGTGATATCTGGCCGACAGCTCATGAACTGCATCGACAAAAACAGACACATTGGCAGGGTCCACTTGTGGCGTGATGCCATGACCCAGATTGAACACATGTCCTGGACCCGCGCCAAAGCCCTGCAGAATACTGGCGACCTCGTTGCGTATGACATCCGGCGAGGCATAGAGCACCGACGGATCCATGTTGCCCTGGAGTGCGGTCTTGTCGCCGATACGTTGCCGTGCATCGGCAATATCCACGGTCCAGTCGAGGCCGACGCAATGACAGCCACTGTCGGCGATGTCCTCGAGCCATTGGCCACCGTTCTTGGTGAACAGGATGACTGGCACCTGCCTGCCCTCTGCTTGCTTATGCAATCCAGCAACTATCTGCTTCATATAGGCCAGCGAAAATGCGCGATAGTTGGCCGGTGTCAACACTCCACCCCAGGTATCGAATATCTGTACCGCCTGTGCGCCCGCTTCAATCTGGGCATTGAGATAGTCAGTAACCGCCTGCGCCAACTTGCTCAGCAGCAGATGCATGGCTTCTGGTTGATCATAGAGAAACTGTTTCGCCTGCCTGAAGTCCTTACTGCCACCCCCTTCGATCATATAGGTTGCCAGGGTCCACGGGCTGCCGGAGAAACCAATGAGCGGCACACTGCCGTTAAGCTCCTTGCGAATCAGGCTCACCGCATCGGTCACATAGGACAGAGACTCAGCCACCTTGATCTCGGGCAGTTGTTCAACATCCCCCGGCTGGCGAATGACCTTGCGAAAGCGGGGCCCCTCACCCTCCTCAAAATAGAGCCCCTGCCCCATGGCATCCGGTATGGTAAGGATGTCGGAGAACAGGATTGCCGCGTCGAAGGCGTAGCGGCGGAGGGGCTGCAGGGTGACTTCACAGGCCAGCTGTGGGGACTGGCAGAGACTCATGAAGTCGCCTGCCTGCTGTCGAGTCTGACGATACTCCGGCAGATAACGGCCAGCCTGGCGCATCATCCACACGGGCGTGACATCGACTGGCTCGCGCGCCAGGGCACGCAGAAAACGATCGTTTTGCAAACTCAATGGATCTTCCCTCTTAACTTCTCAGTGTTGCCGATATTTTCTTATATCTGACTGCACTTCTCCAAGCTGGCGAATAAAGGGATCCATTCTGCGAATCGATACAGGCAGGTCCGCGATGGCACGGCTGGCGACATCACGGCTGACGAAGTTGCCCATCACCACTACAAACCAGGGTCGGTCCTGGTGGCGAGTCTCGAAATACTGGGCATTGAAAGCAGCGAGTTGCTGATCAATAAAGCGGCGCACATTGTCTTCCGATCGGGAACCCATGATCTGTACGGTGAAGTTTTCTGCCGGATAGGACAGTAATTTACTTCCCAGCGGGGGCTCTTGCGGGGTGTCCGCCTGAGTGGTTGCAGAAGCCGTTGGCGCTACAATTAATTCGGCTGCGGACTCACCGACCTGGGTGACCTGCATGCTGGATTCCAGATTGGTCGTCGGCGCTACTTGCTCTTCCTTGCTCTCTTCCGGCTGGGATGTCTCGGCAAGCAGGCTTGTAGCCACAGGTTCTGCCGGGACAGGTGCTGCCACGCCCGGCGTATTCATCGCAGCGACAGGCAAATTGATACGAGTGGTTGTCTGCTCCTCACCGGCGAGAGCAGCCTCCGCCTCATCCTGGTCCGGTGAAGTAAAAATAACCAGGGTGAACATGAAGAAAAGCAGAATCGCAGCCGTCGCCCAATAAGGCGCACCAAGCTCGAACAGGGACTTCACATTTTTCGGTTTGGCAGCCACCACCTTGTTGTGTTTCAAACTCTCCGCCAGCGCCTTGGCAAACTGGATATTAAAACTCCCGGGCACACCATTTGACTCATTACACAGCGCACCAATTTCGGCCGCTTCAACAGGAATCTCACCGGTGTAGCCGGCGTCTGCGAGTTTCAGTCGCACATAAGCTTCGGCATCGTCCGCAGACATTGGGGTGAGTTCTTCTTCTATGACGCGCCCGAAAGCTCTCGGACCCATCACGTTACCCAGCATATTGCCCAGCTGTTTTTCACCCAGTAATAAAATATGGATTGCCCCTTCCGTGGCTTGTTCGGTGAGGCTATCGATTATATTTAATACGTCGCCGGCCAACTCATGGGCGTCGTCGACTATCAGCACCAATGTTTTAGCATCCAGGTAGAGCCGTTCCGCAAATTGGCACAGGTCGCGAACAATATCAGCGACCTCGGGAGAAGAAGCACCTATCGGAAGTTGTTCGAGCACTGCGTCGAGGAACTGACCCTGATTCATGAACAGCGTTGCCTGTACATGAATGCAGAAAGCTTCTTCGGAAAAGCTCTTCTGAAATTCACGCGACAGAGTCGACTTGCCGATACCCAGACCGCCGCTAACGATGCTGATAGGTGCGCCATAGTGGGCCTGTTCAATCAGCCTCTGCAACAAGCCGTCGCGATCTGCGCCCGCAAAAAAAGCGCGATAGCGGGCAGTTGCCACGAAGGGGTCATGGGAAAGAGCGAGTTGTTTTACGTAATCGGACATGGTCTGGAGCTCTAGAACTGGCAGAGCCGGTCCCCTGCTGTCAGGGTCTGTGTTAACAAGCTTTCGTCTACATCGGCGGTCAACACCGCGTCACCTATCGCACGCAGCAGGACGAATCGAATCCTGCCTGCCTCCGCTTTCTTGTCGGAAGCCATCAGATCGAGATATTGCTCAACCGTTATATCGGCAGGGGGCACTGCCGGCATACCATAACTTTCCTCGATAAGCTTGCGCACGCGCGCAGCTGCATCGGCGTCAAGCCAACCCATGCGATGGGATAAATCCGCCGCCAGCACCATGCCCATGGCTACGGTCTCTCCGTGCAATAAATTGCCGTAACCGGACACAGTCTCTATGGCGTGCCCGAAGGTGTGTCCCAGGTTGAGTAAAGCACGAACCCCACTCTCACGCTCGTCTCTTGCCACGACGTCAGCCTTGATCTGGCAGCAGGTGCCAATCACATTGCGCAGATGATCCTGGGATAGTGCCAGCACGGAGTCGCTGTTATTTTCCAACCAGTCAAAAAAGTCGCTATCCACAATCAGCCCATATTTGACCACCTCGGCCAGGCCTGCCTTGACCTCCCGCTCCGGCAGCGTCTGCAGAGTGTCGGTATCGGCCAATACACAGCGTGGTTGGTAGAAGGCGCCGATCATATTCTTGCCCTGGGGATGGTTCACGCCGGTCTTGCCGCCGACAGAGGAATCAACCTGGGCCAACAAAGTCGTTGGTATCTGGATGAAATTTATCCCGCGCTGATAAGTCGCAGCAGCAAAACCAGTGATGTCGCCAATCACGCCGCCACCCAGGGCAATCAGTGTGGTCTTGCGATCGTACTTGCCCGCCATCAACCGGTCATAGATGCTGGCGATAGTTTCCAGATGCTTGAATTGCTCACCGTCTGGAAGAACAATCTGTTCAGCGAAATTGTCACCGAGTAATTTTTCTACTTGCTCCCCATACAAGGGGGCAACGACGTCATTAGTGATGACAACCGCACGCCCTGAGCCGACAATTGGCGCAACAAGCTCTTGTTGCGACAACAATCCAGTGCCGATATGAATCGGGTAACTACGCTCTCCCAGCTCAACCTGCAAGGTGTCCATCAACTATTCCTTCTCCCAACCGAAGAGCTAGGCTTCATCCGATAATTGTTCTAACTGTTTGGCGATTTCTTTGCTCACCGCCCGGGCACTGCGCCGATTTGTGTCTACCACGATGTCAGCGACTTCCTGGTAGAGTGGGTCGCGCAGTTCCATAAGATCCCGGATCGTCTGCTTGGGATCATCTGTTTGCAACAGGGGTCTGTTCTTGTCCCGACTGGTACGTTCAATCTGCTGGGCAAGTGTGGCGCGCAAGTAAACCACCGTGCCTCGCTTATGCAGGCGCTTTCTGTTCTTCTTCGCCATGACCGCGCCGCCACCCGTGGCAAGTACGATACCCTTCTTCCGGGTTAGCGTATCGATCATGCGCACTTCACGCTCCCTAAATCCCGCCTCGCCTTCGACATCGAATATCCACGGAATGTCGGCGCCAGTAGACTCTTCAATCTCTTTATCCGAGTCGAAAAATTCCACATCAAGTATTTCGGCCAGCACCTTGCCGATAGTGGTTTTACCGGCGCCCATGGGGCCTACAAGGAATATATTTTGCGCTTCGGCCATCTCTGCTTACCTGCATGCAGAATGCGAAATTGGTTTGAAGTGAATCCGCAGTGGCGAAGCGCCACTGCGGATTGAACTGCGATATCGAGAATAGTAAGCAGACCTATCTGATAGCGATGTCTGCAATAATCTTCGGAGTAATGAAGATTAACAATTCCGTGCGACGGCTCGAGCGATTTGTACGCTTGAACAAGTTGCCCACGTAGGGAATGTCACCGAGCAACGGAGTCTTGGTCTCCGTGGTTGTGTTTTCCTCACGGAACACACCGCCCAGCACAATGGTTTCACCATTGCTTACCAACGCACTGGTAATAACTTCGTTGGTGTTAATCGCGGGAATAGCGCCTGAACCTGCCGCAACAGAATCCTGTTGAATTTCCAGCTCCATATTGATGCGACCATCCGGCGTGATCTGTGGTGTTACTCGCAAGGAGAGCACCGCGTCCTCAAATTCCGTAGTCGAACCACCGGCAGTACCACCAGCCTGGGACTGATAGGGAATTCGCACACCAGAACGAATCTCGGCGGTCACCTTGTCCTGCGTGGTCACCTTCGGTCTCGCAATTACCTCTCCGTTACCTGTGCTTTCCAGCGCGGATAGTTCCAGCTCGATAAGTGCGCTGTTGCCGCTATAACCAATGGAGAAGGAAGAAGCCTCTGTACTCTGCACACCCAGATCCACTGCTAGTGCTTCCGGGAACGCAACAGGCGCGGTAGGAATTGGTACCGCAGCTATCGCCTGCTGCACCAGCGTATCGATAAGGCTCGGGTCTGTGCCATCCTGCAATGCCTGCAATCGAGCCTGTTCGCCTGCTATTGAAGCGTTATTCAGTGCAGTCTGTTGCGCCACTTCAGCGTTAAATAGTTCGGTTGTGGTGAACTGGGAACCACCATAGCGAATGCTGTCACCGGTGGGCGCACTACCTGCGCCGCCCCAGCGGATACCGAGATCGCGACTGAAATCTGTCGACACGTTAACGATACGCGCTTCAATCAACACCTGTCGGACAGCTACATCGAGTCTGGCCAGCAAGGCGCGGACCTCTTCCAGCTTCTCTTCGATGTCGCGCACAATAATGATGTTGGTGCGCTCATCTACTGTCGCCGAACCGCGAGGAGAAAGAATGCCTCCGCCACCGCCTGTCGCCGCGATTTCACCGCCGGTCACATCAGCCGCAGCGCCGGTACCGGCATTTTCGCCAGTCAGCAACAGCAGAATCTCG
>CAYTLI010000052.1:0-15611 GCA_964438455.1 uncultured Pseudohongiella sp. | reverse complement strand
AGGCTGGAAATTGGCTTGAGCATGGATAGATGACCGGCAGCGCGAGTCTGTCCTGACAATAACTTGATCTCCCTGGTCTGTCGATACAAACTAACCCCTATGAACAGGGTATTTATCGCCCTTTTTGGCCTGCTCTCCTTACTCAGCAAGCCAACACTGGCCCAGCAGGACAACCCGGATCTCTACGACATAGCTGGAGAATTCGCCTTCGTCCGCATCCAGTACGACTCTTACTTCGACGGCGGTTACTACGGCGGCCCCTGGCTAACCGATTTTCCGGCGTCCGACGAGAACTTTCTACGCGGCGTGGCTCGCCTTACCAACGTTCGGGTGATGAGCAAACCCATCGTGCTGCGCTTCGATGATGAAGAGATCTTTGACTACCCCTTCCTCTATGCCCTGGAGATGGGGCGCAATGGAGGCCTCTCCCTGACCCCCAGGGAGGTAGAGAATCTGCGCGAATATCTGCTGCGCGGCGGATTCCTGCTCATCGATGACTTCTGGGGCGAGATGCAATGGGATGCGTTCTACCGGGATTTCTCCTTGCTGTTCCCGGACAGGGAACTGGTGGAGCTCACCGCCGAACACGAGATTTATCACACCTTCTACGATATCGATGGTCCACAGATGATTCCCGGCCGTGGCGGTCGTCGTGGCTTCGGCCAGGCAGGAATCGATATCGCCAGCAATCACGCCATCATGGATGACAATGGCCGGGTCATGGTGTTGATCAACTGGAATTCGGATATGGGTGACGGCTGGGAACACACCTATGATCAGTGGTACCCGACAGAATATGCCAACTCAGCCTATCAGCTGGGTATCAACTACCTGATCTATTCCCTGACTCACTAACCGGCTGCAACACGGAGAAGTTGAAGCAGAACCATGATCGGTTCCTTTTTTATCAATATTTTTCTGGTGGCGTCTGCCGTGGTGATTCACTACGAAATCCTGCGCCTGCTTTCCCTGATAATACCCAGGCTCAAAATCAAACACAGGTTGCGCGTCATCTTCGGTGTGTTTGGCACTATCTGTGCGCACATCGTGGAGATCTGGCTGTTCGGTGTCGCCTTCTACTTCATGACCAACTACGGGGACTTTGGTTCTCTGAGTGGCAACTTCGATGGCAGCCTGATCGACTGCGTTTATTTCTCTTTCACCAACTACACCACGGTTGGTTACGGCGATATCGAACCTTTTGGCGATGTCCGTTTCACATCTGGCCTGGAAGCGATAACCGGGCTCTCCCTCATCACCTGGTCGGCATCCTTCATGTTCATGGAGATGACCCAGTTCTGGGAAGACGACCGCAAGGGTTGATTGCGGATTCCGCTCTTCCAGCTCACTAAAATAGACACTGTTAATTCACCCCCCACCAAGCCTCGATTCGGCCTCAGAAAGCCAAAAACATTACCAAAAGAAACACTTTTCCGGCATTGCCTCGGGATTTCCTCCAAATTGACTAAGTCCCTGATAGCAAAGCAAGAAAAAAGCTCGAACATACGTTCGATAGGGGTTTCAGAGTGCAGCTTTTGCGCTACACTACGGCCAAGTTTGGTGTAAGCAGTAAAACCAAAACCCACAAGCTGCGTGATCCAGACACTTATAAATAATTCCTATAAGAAAGGGGAGAAACCATGCGCAATCATTTCCCCGGCAAACGCAAGGCAATTTCACTTGCGATCCTCGCCGGTCTAACCCTTCCTGTTGCTGCACAAGCCCAAGACAATCAAGTCGAAGAGGTTGTAGTAACGGGTTCTTTCATCCGGGGTACGCCACTGGATGCACCATCACCGGTTCAGGTGGTTGACCGTACCAGCATCGAGGCACAGGGTGCCGCGGTAGTCTGGGACGTGATCAAGAACATGGAAGTGAACTCCGGTTCATTTACCAACTCCGGATCGGGTGAACGATCACAAACAGAAGGTACCGCGGTAGTTAACCTGCGGAACCTGGGTGAGAACTCAACCCTCACCCTGATTAACGGCAAGCGTATGGCGCCTCATGCCGGTGAAACCACAACCGGTGGTGAGTTCGTCAACATCAACGCCATTCCTATCGTGATGACCGACCGTATCGAAGTACTGACCGATGGTGGTTCGGCTCTCTACGGTGCAGACGCGGTAGCCGGTGTGGTGAACATCATCATGCGTACCGACTTCGAAGGCCTGGAACTCTACGGTGATATCCAGGGCGTCGAACAAGCCGGTGACTCTTTCGACCAGACCATCAGTGGTATCTGGGGCTGGGCCAGCGACAGTGGCGATACCCACTTTGTACTGTCTGCCGAGCGCTTCGAACGAGACCCACTGCAGGCACAGGACGGTAACTTCATCGATGCCAACTCTGAGTTCCTGGGAACGGTTTCCTCTGTTGGCGGTGCGGTAGCAGTTCCGGCTTTCGGTGCAGCGCTAAATCCCGCCTATCTGGCCACTGACATCATGGCTGACAATGTAGCTAATGGTGGAGATGGCGATGCGGTTTACATCGATCCGCTATGTGAAACCCTAACCGGAACTACCGGCATCCCCTTCCAGTTCGGCACACTGCGTGAAGAACGCGGAGAAAGAGGTGGTGCCTGTCGCGAGGATGTAACCCGCTTCAACTTCCTGGCTCGCGAAACCGAGCGTAATGCGATCGCAGCCTCTTTCGACCACACCTTTAGTGAGCAGGCCGAGTTCTATTTCTTCGGCAACTACTCCGACAACAAGGTAACTCTCGAAGGTGGCGGCCTGAACAATACAGGTGGTTCCAGCACAACTCGAGGCCCAACAGTATTCCTGGCACAGCCAGGTTCTTATCTCGGCGCCCCTTCCCTGCTGGGTAACTCTGTTGGCCAAACCATGGAACTGGGTTACTTCGCCGATCGTATCGGTCTGACCCGACCAACTGCGGCCGACATGCCCAATCACCCGCTGGCACTAGCCAATGGTGGCCCCAACGTGGCGATCTGGGCTAACCCGAGAGACGGTATCCCAAGAAATGGCATTCGTTCCAACACAACTGAGACGAGTTCCACACTGGTACAGGCAGGTCTGCGTGGTGACTTCACCTACAACGACCGTGACTGGAATTACGACATCAGCTATTCCTGGTCAGGCACGTCTAACGAGCAGTCCTACCAGGTGTTCAATCGTCAACGTGCCGAAATGGCAGCGCTTGGTCTCGGTGGTCCTGGCTGTACACCAAACGGTGTACCGGACTTCGATTTCCAGGGCGCACTTAACGTGCCAGCCTTCGGTCCGGCACTGCCTTCAGCCTGGAACTTCTTCGGCAATGCCTTCACCCAGACATTCTTCCCCGGTTACGTATTTACTACCCGTGAAAGCCTGTCTTACGGCCTGACCAGTAATAACCAGGGCCAGGGTGGCTGTGAGTTCTATAACCCACTTCTGACTTCATTGACCGATTCAACTGTCGCCAACTCTCCCGAGTTGATGAACTGGATGAACACCACTGTGCTGCGCGCCGACAAGCGTAACAAGCTGGCGGTATTCGACGCAGTTGTCGGCGGTGGCCTGTTCGACATGGCCGGTGGTGAGGCAGCGGTTGCCGTGGGCGTCCAGTGGCGTGAGCGTAATGCCAAGTCCATTGCGCCAAGCCTGAACTACCCCGGACTGCCGAATTCAATCCGGGGTTATGACAGCAATGGCGTACCGGATGATTTCCACTACGTATCCAACAACTACGAGTGTTCCAACTGTATCTTCAACTACAACAACACCCGTAGCACTAACGCGGTGTTTGCAGAGCTGGCACTGCCTTTCGCAGAAGGTGTTGAGTCGCAGATCGCTGTGCGCTGGGAAGACTATGGTGGCAACATCGGTAGTGAGTTATCTCCCAAGGTGGCATTGAGCTGGCGCCCAATCGACGACTTGTTGCTGAGAACTTCGTTCTCACAATCCTTCCGCGCACCGAACATCGGTATCGTGGAACAAGGTCTGGAAGCGGGCAGCATCGTGTTCGCCGATCCATTGTCCAACCAGGCGGTTCGTGCCGGCCTGCTGGACCCAACGCCTGAAAATGGTGAAGTGGAGCAAACCTTCACCCTGGGTGGCCCAGCGCCAAACGTGGGTAACGAGTATGCCGACACCTACAGCGTTGGTTTCATCTGGACACCTTCCAATGACGCACTCGACGGCCTGAGCGTACAGGCTGACTTCTGGCGCTTCGAGGTGGAAAGCCGCGTGTTGCCAGAACCTGGCATCTCAGCTGTACAACCTGAAATCGAGCGCTTCCTGGCGGTGCGTGGCGATCCCAACAACTACATCCTGAACGACTCAATCTCTTCAGATTCTCCCGTTCTGGACGTACCTTGTGATCCTAACGCACTGGAAGCCCAGTTCGGTCGTGACTCTGCAGAACGCCTGAACTGTGTTGTCAATCCAGATCTGTACACCGACTTCACCCAGGGTGTTGGTATCAGCCGCGCGGCTCGTTCCGAGACTGCGAACCTGATTACCCTGACCCTGGCCGCGATTAACGCCGGTCGTATCGAAGCCGATGGTGCGGACGTGAAGTTGGGCTACACCTGGAACAACGACATGGGTCGATTCCGCGTCAGCGCTGACTACACTCACGTGCGTCAGTACAAGCTGATCGACGTACCCGGTCTGGAGCTTGGTCTGCAGGACACCGGCATCTTCGATGCAGCCGGTACCACTGGCAACGGACTCCATGTGCGTTCACTGCCTGATAACAAGGGTAACCTGACTTTCAGCTGGCAGCGTGATGCCCATGGCGTGACTGTGATCAACCGTCACATCGGTTCCTACCAGGATCTGTCTTACGATTTCGAATTCGCTACTGCGAACGATTTCGAAAGAAGCCTGCTGCGTCGCAAGATCGACAGCTACGATACCTGGGATCTTCAGTACCGTTACAACCACGACTGGGGTAACTCAAACCTGGGTTCCACAGTGTTCACAGTGGGTATGCTGGACGTGTTCAACCAGACTATTCCACGACGTGAGACTGGCGGTCTGAACTACGACGCGACCGTATTCGATCCCCGTGGTCGACGCTGGTACGCACGTGTACTGTGGCAGTTCCAATAGGCACTGCTTAACACGCAAGTAGCTAAACAAAAAACGGCGATGAGCAATCATCGCCGTTTTTTTATGCGCCATTTTTAAGGGAGGAATAAAGGGGTCAGAGTAAAAATACAGTACTGTATTTTTACTCTGACCCCTTTATTCATTTAGCTGCTTTCATCCGCAGTTCGAAATTGTAGGACATGGAAACCCGATCCCCATCAACCGGATTCTGGGCCACGCCATGTTCCAGCCAGGAAGGAAACAGGAAAGTCTTGCCCTCCTCCGGACGCAGGGTGGTAACCAGGGTATTCTCCGGACGATTCTCCTTGAGTGGCGCTGGCACCATCCAGCGTGCCGTGCGCGGATCGTTGAAGTGGATGGTGGAAGTCCCCGGATCAGCCTTCAGGTAAATGACTCCGCTGATCTGGGAATAGGGATGTACATGGTCGCCATGGACACAGTCTTTGCCATTTATGTTGCAGAACAGCTGGGTCATGATCAGCTCGAACTGATCCAGATTCCATAGCTGCTTGGCACCGAAGTCATAGGCGCACTCAAACAGGTAGTCCACCATGTTCTTGAACACAGGATCCGCGTACAGCTGGTCCCGGCTGTGGTAGGAAGTATAGCCATGAGGATAGTGCTGTGCTGACCATTGTCGACCCGCCTCGTCTTCATCGCGAATCGCGTACACTCGTTTCACCAGAGCATCTTTCTCCTGCTGAAAAGCGGGATAGTTTGCCTCGAGGATAAAGGTGGGGAACAACACTCGTAGTGTCTTGTCGTTCTGATTCTGATCCGCCATCTAAGCATTCCTTTTCTGTAGCCGTTGAGAAGACTACAACCAGTAACCACCGGGCTTCAAGGCTTGTTTCACACCACGAGCAGTCTGTGTTAAAAAGCTCTACAGCAACCAGAGTGCAATCAGGAGACTTTCTATGCAACCTATGCAACCTATGCAACCTATGCAACCCACGCCTTCCAGGCCGCGCTTCTGCCAGCCCAGGATATTTTTCCTCCTGACCACATTCACGCTGGCTGCCTGCGGCAGTTCGGCGAATTACGAGCAACGCCTGGCCGAATTTAATCGCACCATCCCCACCTGCAACTCCACGGCTGACTGCAATTCAAAATGGCAGGCAGCACGGCAATGGGTAATCGATAATGCCGACTTTGAGTTGCGTTCCGACTCGAGCGACCGAATCGACACGTTGAATTCTGACAGCACCCGAAGCGGCACCGCTATCCAGGTGGACAGGGTCAGCCAGGGCGCTGGCAGCTACCAGATCATCGTAGACGTTGAGTGTTTTGCCGCCTACGGCTGTCCCAATGAGCTCGATATGCAGCTGGAGTTCAATCGCCTGCTCAACAGCATCGGCGGCTAAAGCCCATCAATACTTCTCCCCAGATACTGCGCCAGAAAACAATCTGCGAAGAACCTACATTCCTGTTTGAACCAATCACCTGTCTCCAACGACCTGATATTCAGGAAGAGAGTGATGACGGACCAGAAACAGCGCGCCTATCATACCGCTCGCGCATATAGCGAATGGCTTGTAATCCGCTACCAACAGGGTGAGAAGGCTGCTTTCGATTCTCTCTGCTCTCTCTGGCAACAGCGTTTTCTGCTCTATGCCATGCGCCGACTGGAGAACCGGGAAAGCGCTATGGACACCACCCAGGAAGCCCTGCTGTCCATGAGCAGAGGACTACACCGACTGAGTGATCCAGGCGCGTTTCCAGGCTGGGCATTTCGCATTCTGGAGAGACGCTGTGCCGACCAGTTGCGAAAGCAGATGCGGGATCGCCAGGTATTCCCGGATAACGCGGACGCGGCCGAGGACACAGCAGAGCTGGCCAAAAAGGATAATGTGGAGAATGAAATCAGTGTCAACGAACTCATGCGCGTGCTCGACTCCAGGGTGCGCGTGGTTCTACAGCTTCACTACCTCGATGGATTTACTGTCAACGAGGTGAGCGAGATCCTTGGCTTGCCAGTAGGAACGATCAAATCCAGATTGTTCTATGCACGCAAGTTGTTGGCAAACAGCACGAACAAAAAAGTTAAAGACAACATGACAAAGGAGAAAGTGAAATGAGCGATATTGATGCACAAATCAGGCAGGCGCTCAGCGAAGAAGAGCGCCAGCTAATTGACGACAGCAGCAATCAGGCTGGGCTTTTTGAACTGCTCGGCATGTCTTTCAGGGGCAAACAGGCGTGGATGACCTGGTATATGTGGATCATGGGTTTCGTGGTCTTCTTTCTCGGCCTGTATTTCCTTTCCCTTTTCTTTGCCGCAAGTGATGTGAAAGATGCTCTGGGCTGGGCGCTCGCGATCATCGCTTGTCTGTTCGTGCTGGCAATCATCAAGGTCATCTCATGGCAGCATTTGACCAAGCTCGAATTGATGCGGGAAATAAAGCGTCTGGAACTGCGCTTGCTGGTAGACAAATAGCCAGAGAGGTAACAAGCAGCCCGGAGTGAACAGTATATAATCACCCGATGCGAAAGTTTGTTTTCTATGCGCTATCGGTTCTCTGCATTCCTTTCTTCCTGATCGGCCTTTGCTCTTTCATGTTGCCCGTGCTGCTGGCACGCGGCAAAGTATCCGGCACCACTTACGAACCCTTCAATTCGAGACTGCAATGGGACTTGCTGGGACTCAGGAAGGATACCGCGGCACGCGCTCTCGCCCGCGGCCTGCCCGCCACCAACATAGTTACCAGATTAGTTGTATTCCGATTGCTGACTTTGATCTGCAGGATCTCGGGATACATTTCTCCGCCGCTAAACTTTCCTGCCGAAGATGAGAAAGAACTCTCTTCCATGGTGGCAATGCGCACCGAATTTTTTGATCGTACGATGTCCGGGTCCATAGAGGATGGTGATCAGGTAGTGATTCTCGGCGCCGGCTGGGACACCAGGGCCTACGGCCTGCTTAAGGACAGGGATGTAGAAACCTTCGAGGTGGACACTCAGGCAACCCAACAGGTCAAGCTGAACGCCCTGGAGAAGACTGGCATTGAGCATAGCCATGTGCGGTTTGTTGCCTGCGACTTCAACCAGGAATGCTGGCTGGAAAAATTACGCTCCCATGGATTCGATCCCGATACCAAAACATTCGTCCTCTGGGAAGGCGTCACTATGTACTTGACTGAAGATGCGGTAGGCACAACCCTTGACGCTGTTTCCTCACTTCCCGCCGGCAGTCGGATTGCGTTCGATTTCCTGCCTGCCGGGTGGTGGACTGACAGCAAACTCGGCCACCGGGCAGCACAATCCATCACTGTTACCTACGGCGAAAATTTCACATTCTTTTTACAGGACGAAGAGGGAGCTGAGACGGCGCTGGAGGCGTTGCTGAATAAGCACAAGCTTATCGCCGAAGAACGGGTAATACAGCACCTGAAGGAGGACGAGTCAGTTTGCTTCTATGGAATGGTGCTGGCCAGTTGTGTCGGCGAGTCTAGTACAGGCGATTGATCGGCGACGGACCAAAAGACTTCCACACTCCCTGATGACGAGCATTGTCGGCACCTGACTGCGACCAGTCACAAACACCTTCGGGAAATATCTCCTGCACCTGGCGTAACTCCTCCGCTGTCAGAAACGTGGTGTAGTCGGCGGGAGTTACCGGCTTCAGGCGACAGGACACGATATCATTGGCAAGCGGCGCTCCGGCCACCTGGCGCGGTGTCGGATAAGCAGGATAGAGCGCATTGCAGGCACTGCTACCGGCGAAGGTTTGTCGCTCGGTGATCTTCACCCGTTCTGCGTCTGAATAGTCCCAGCAAGCATCGCTCAGGGACACAGGCTTGTTGGCCACAACCTTCTCCTCCGCCGAACGGTCGGATCTGTCGTTGCCGATCGCCAGCAGCCAGGAATCCATCTGGCGAAACAGCTCGCCCAGGTCTGGCTCCTCTTCCGTGTAGCCGAACAATCCGCCCACCTGCATCACCTGGTTGTCGGCATGACCATTAGCCTGCAACAGGCGCTGCCGGGTGGAAAACTGATGGACGATCATGTGAATGTCACCGCCTTCCCGATGGTCCATGTAGCTGCGATAGTCGATGATTGGCGTCGCTGCCAGCCCGGCTCCACCGTAAAGAATACGGCCAGACTCGATGGCGCGCTGACTGGCAACTGCATCTGCCCGATGTCTTTCCGGCACATGATTCATGTCGCGATCGAAGCCCCCGATGTCCCTGTTCAGGGCAATGAATTGCTCGCTACTGATAATGCCCGCATTGAATGCTGAGAGTCCGTACTGCACACCCAGGTTGTCCAGCGGTCGCTGGGCGATGCGTGATCCGGGAACGGTGCCATAGACATTCACGGTATGATCGTAGACTGTGGCGCGAACTCCATTCTGGTTTACCGAGTTATAGCGTAGTGATTCAAGAGCAGGTACAGAGACTTCCCCGCCCTGCTGTTCGGGTGCAATGCCCTCTTCGAAGATTGGATCGAGCCGTGCAGCTCCGCGGGCCAGGTTGGGTATCGATTCACGAACACCAAAACCGGAAACGGCGCGTTGCTGTTCCTCGGTGAATGCCTCGGGATTGGTATTACTGAAGTAGTTATCCAGCAGCCTGGAGTCGGCAAGGGTGAAAATAGTAGCCGAGGTTACATCAGGAAAACTCAGACCAACGATAATGCCATCGAACACGCCGGGGTAATTATCTGCTGTCTGGTGAGACTGGTAAGAGCCGCCGGAGACTCCCGTGGCGATGGTATAGACCGGCTCACCGTAATGCTCAATGAAGCGCTCTTTCACCATGATATGGGTTTCTGACGCGAGCAGGTCGTTACAGTTTTGTCCGAACACATTCAGGGTGGCAGAGGTCAGCGCGTAGCCCTGCCGCAACAGACCCTGGCGCAGCACGCCTCCGGTAGACGTACCCTGTTGGTACCAGCCTGAACGACATCCACCACCATGAGTGTAGACCAGCTTGCCATTCCAGCCAGCGGAGCGATTCCAGGGCGAAGGCTCAGCCTGGGATGGATCGTGCAACATGGCGATCTCATAGACTGCACGATTAACAACACCAGTTTCCACGCGCACGATAAAGGGTTGGGCGGAGCCGTCATCCTGCTGCACCGTTGCAATGTCTGTAGGCGGCAGGCTGCCGAAAGCCAGAGTATAGGGTTTGAATTGCTGGTCTTCCTCTGACCAGTAAACGTAGTCGACTCGTGTAGGGCGAAAACAATTGCCGTCCTGCGGCGGTCCATAGACTTCTCCCGTCACCAGTTCGAAATCGCCGGTCTGGCAATAATAAGGGGACTCATGGGGCCCCGAGATTATCGGCCCGCTGACCGGATAGTTGCTGAGCTGAAGTTGGCTCAGCTGATCTCCAAGACTCGCCAGCACCTCATTGGAGCCCAGTTCAAGATCCGTGAGCAGGATCTGCCAACTCGAAGAATCTATCTGCACCACCTGGCTGCTGACATCGTTGCCATTGACGCTAACTTCTGGCCCGCCTGTCGCCGCCGCCTGCTCGCTGTTTATCTCCAATAACACATCGCCGCCGGTAACCAGCCACGGCCTGGTGGAAACTGCTCGAATCTGTAGTGCGGGAGATGCTTCAGCGGCGCGGTCTTCGCCTGCGGTGCTGACTGTTTCATCGGTTGAACAAGCTATGAGGGAAGAGAGGAGCAAGCCGAAGATGCTTGCTCTGGTGTTCCTGGGGAGGATGCGAATCTTCATTGGACTGGTACTGTTTTCGTTATTATCGTGACCTCTCCCATTCTCGCGATGGCAACCAGTTTTGTAAAGCACCAAACTCCGCCATTTTTGTGCTTGCAGTCCAGGCTTTATCGTTCATCTTGTCTGGAAAGCGATGATAGAATGCTCCTCTCGGCACCATGTTATTCACCACTTTCCACGTAGTTTGAGCAGGTAGATTGGAATATGAACGCAAAGGACAAGATTGAAGTTGTCGATGCAACAGCAACAGGCGAAATCAAGATAGATAAAAAATGTTCCAAGTGCACAAAATCCATTTGTTGCAATTCAATCAATCAAAAGATCAAGGCCCCTAAAACACTCGAGGATTTCGATCATCTGATTTGGCAGATTTCTCATGAACATATTAATGTGTTCAAAGATGCGGATGGCTGGTTTCTGCATGTGGAAACTCCATGCATGCATCTGCAACCCGGAGGCGTATGTGGCATCTATGATGATCGCCCATGGGTGTGCCGTGAATACACCAACGATTTCTGTGAATTCGACGAAACCATCGCAGAAGCGAGCCAGTATTTCTTTACTAAGCCCAAGCAACTTGAGAAGCTGGCCAGGAAGAAATTCAAGAAATGGGATCGACGCTTTGAGCTCTACGAGTAAGACACCAGCTCACTCAATATTTGCTGCCCTGGCGGCAGGGTTATTCGCCCTCGCCCTGCCTACAGCCCAGGGCCAGACTGACCCGCTAGATTCCCATATTTCCAGCATAAAAACCCAGTTTCAGCAGCTGGATGCCAGCGCCCAGGCATGTATCGAAGATGCAGACAATGCCTGCGCAGACTTTCTGACCAATCTCGATACAGAACTACCCGGCTACTTGCAGAGATGTGAGGCATTGCTCGCCTGGCGCGAGCAGGTGGTAACGAATAACCAGGATGGCATTAGCTCGGATGATACATCCCTGGCACAACGCCTGATCGATGTTGAATACACTTGCGGCGAGGATGCATTGATCAAGAGAACCAATGCTGTACAGGCTGCTTTCGAAAAGGTCCGCAATCCTGCTCTCGGCAAGCTGCCACCACTGGTCGCCGGAGCCAGCAATAGCCAGGCTGCGCGAGAACTGCAGCGTAACAGAAATACCACTCAGCAGAATGTGGAAGGCCAGCGGCTGCGCCTGCAGGGAGAGATAGAGCGGCAGTGGCAACGCATTCAGCTGGAGAACCTGCGCGAGCAAAACCGACAGCCAAAGAATTACAACGATTTCGATCTGTGACGCGGTCTGCTAGTAGAGCACCAGGAAATCACCGCCAGGTAATGCTGCTGCTGCGGGAAAAGTAAAATTCTGTAGTTGAATCTCGTCTGCCAGGCGAAAGTTGTCAAGCTCACCTTCGGCATCAAACACTCTCAGGTTTAGTCTGCCACCCCGGCTGTGACTGATTGCTTCACCCCAGGCGATGAGATGGTTACCTGACTCATCGAATGCAATTGTTGGATTCTTCTGCCGTGTTTCCGTATAGGGCTCGCCGACCAGCTCGATCTGCTGCGGATCTTCCAGGTTCATCTTGACGATGCGGCTCTCGGTCTCGAATACCAGCCAGGCATCGTCTCCGCCATCGAAACCAATGTCATTGGTGCTCAAGGGACAGAATGTCGCTTCCCACTGCTGCAGCTCATGTACCTCTGCATAGTTTGCTTCGGTGAGTTCCCCATTCACACCAGAAACCCGTAACACCTGCATGTGCCTGCCTATGCCATCAATGGCTGACCGATAGGCAACTACCAATTCGGATTCAGACAGATAGTCGACAGCCATGGAGCAACAGGCGCAGGCACCCAGATCTGGATTGGCAATCATCTTCTCTGATCCAAAACTTGCCCCGTAATCACTGGAGAAGCGTGCAAACATGCTGCGCTCATGCTCCCTGCTCAGGTCACCCGCTCCCCAGACAATGGCGACCTGCGAGCCAAAGGCAGCCACATCACCTCCGGCATCAAGACCATCGGTGAATTCAGTTACCAGGGAACGCAGCTCTTCAAACTGGGTGCGTTCTGGGTTGGAGCGACTATAGTGATATTCCCCGTCCCGAGGCCGGTACCACATCACGTGCACGCGACCATCACCACCGATCGCCATCGCGGAGCGGGAGATGGATACGGAAGGCAGGTTGAAGGCCTGGCTGGAAACTTTAACAGGATTGCCGAAGCGCCCCGCCTCCGGTAAATACTGGCGATAATAGAGATTCCCTTCACGGGCCGCCGGTCGATTGAGGCGCTTCTTGAAATAGAGCAGATGAACACTGCCGTCGGCCGCCTGAATCAATCGCGGCTGTAAACCATCGTCCGGTGTCGGTTGCAGCAATACCTCTGCGCTGGCGCCGGCGGGAAGTAGTTGAACCAGTACCACGAGGCACAGGGCGAGCTGACACAAGTGCTTGAATTTATTCATGATCCTTGCTGATCCAGAACATGTTTACAACGGTTAATTATGGATAAAGACCCCAATTTAGTGCAGACTTGAGAGCCTTACAAACGGGGTCATCATAACAGTAGCAAGTTCAGGAAACGATTCCTGCCTGCAGCGGCCCTCTGACCAAGGATTGTGAATAGTGAACAGCATGAAAAAGCATTTAGCCCTGAAACTCGGCGTCGGTTCTTTACTGCTAGCCGCAATGAGTGCCTGCTCCGCACCCGAAGAAACCAGTGTGGAAACTGTCAGCGCCGACTACAACACCAGCCTGTCAGTCACCGAAATAATGAACCTGGTGCTGGAACCCGCTTCAGACATTCTCTGGGACTCAGGTGGCTGGGTGATGGACGCAGCTGGATATGAAGAGCTCTACCCCACCACCGATGATGGTTGGGCATATGTACGAGCCCAGGCAGCGGTCGTGGTTGAATCCGGCAACATGCTCGCACTACCCGGCCGCGCAGAAGACAATGACGCCTGGATGATTTATTCCAACGGACTGAGCGAAGCCGGCATCCTGGCCATGGAAGCGGCAGCAGTCCAGGATAAAGAGGCTTTCTTTCAGGCCGGCGCACAACTCTATAGCGTCTGCACTGCCTGCCATCAGGCTTACAATCCGGACATCCTGAATCGCTTCGATGACGAGCAAGCAGACTAGACAGATGCGCCTCATGCATTTGCAGGCCAACTGGCAACGTTGCCTGTTGCTGTTGATCTCACTTCTGCTGCCAGCAGTTGCTGCCGCCCATACCATTGAAGGCTCCGATGCCAATTTTGTACAGGCGATCGACGGTCCCGCCATCTTTCCCTTTATCTATCTGGGCGCCAAACACATGGTGACAGGTTACGATCACCTGTTGTTCCTGGTTGGTGTGATCTTCTTTCTTTATCGCCCCAGGCATGTGGTCGAATACGTCACCCTGTTTGCCATTGGGCATAGCATTACTTTGTTGTTGGGCGTGCTGGCCGATCTGCAGGTCAACGCCTATCTCATCGATGCCATCATTGGCCTGTCTATCGTTTACAAGGCGTTCGAGAACATCGACGGCTTTAAAAGAGTCTTTGGAGTCGAACCCAACACCCGTGCGGCAGTATTTATTTTTGGCCTGTTTCATGGCCTGGGCCTGGCCACCAAGCTGCAGGAATTTACCATCTCTGAAAATGGCCTGGTAACCAACATCATCAGCTTCAATGTCGGCGTAGAAATAGGCCAGGTGCTGGCATTGTCAGCTGTGCTCATCGCATTGAGCATCTGGCGCACCAACGCCAGCTATCTTCGCCATGCCTTCGTCACCAATAGCGTACTGATGACTGGCGGATTCTTGTTGGCTGGCTATCAGTTCAGCGCCTTCCTGCTGCAAACACCCTACTAGTAACAACATTCTGAGAATCACTGAGAGTTCCCGTGTCACAACCTGATAGCAATCAAGCCCCTTCTCCGCGCAACATCCTGATCGCGACAGCGATTGCCTTCGTCGTTGGTCTGGCTGTATTGCTGATCGCAATCCTGCCCGCGGAGTTTGGCGCCGATCCCCTTGGCACCGGCAGACTGCTGGGCCTGACCGCCCTGTCTGCAGATGAGAATCCGTTCGAGGAAATGCTGGAAGTGCATCGCAGTGACTACGTGGAATTCGAACTGGGCCCTTTCCAGTCTGTCGAGTACAAGTACACCCTGGACCAGGATGCCTCCATGGTGTTCAGCTGGGTCGCCGATGACGAGCTTTACTACGACATGCATGCGGAACCAGCGGGCCTGGGCGAGGAGTATGCAGAGAGTTATGAGCAGGGCAATGCCGATCGCCGAATGGGCTCATTTCATGCCCCCTTTTCCGGGATTCACGGTTGGTTCTGGGAAAATCGCGGGTCTCGCACAGTGCTTGTGAAGCTACATGCCGCCGGCTTCTTTGTAGACTCTACCGTCTTTCGCGACGGCGGCGATTTCACTCGGGTGATTGAGCCGGTTGAGTAGTCCCGCCGGCTTGGTTGCGACGCAGCGGCTGCGAAACGCCAGCACTTTGTTGAAGAAGAATTTTGATTGCGTCATTTACGGGCTTGTAAACTCCCCAATCAAAATTCTCCTTCGCCGCGTGCTAACGCTTCTCGCACGCTGCTCGAGTTCGCTCCCTCCGACAAACCACGAAGTTTCTTGACGGATTACATTTTAGATTTTCCAATCGAAGGGATGCGCTGCGGAGCAGCGAGCGAGAGGCTCAGGGATGAGGCAAAATTATTTTCAGGCTGAGGAGCATACAAATAGTATGTGACTCAGTCGGAAAATGATTTTAACGATGTACCTGAGTCTCGCAGCCGCTGCGTTCAATCTACTTCTGCAGTTCCGCCTGTATCTCTTCCATTCTCGCTCCGCGGAGGATGGAAGACAGTGAGTAGTTGCCTTCGTGACATTCAAAATCAAACA
>CAYTLI010000051.1:0-15811 GCA_964438455.1 uncultured Pseudohongiella sp. | reverse complement strand
CTGCCAGACGCGCCTGATCGACGCAGGACACGTTGGTGTGTCTCAACTCAACGATGTCTCCCCGCCCGATGCCAGGATTTTCCAACAACGCCTCGATGTCCTGCAATTCCGGGTTAAACCTGAGATCGAGTTGCATAAGGCTGGTTAATCCGCTGAGTGGGGTGATATCGGTCAGATTGTTTCCAGTGAGTTCTAGATATTGCAGCTTGTTGAGTCCCCGCAGTGGACTAATGTCGGTAAAAGAGTTTCCGGCAAGTCTTAGCTCCTCGAGAGATGTCAGTCCGCTCAGTGGAGCCAGGTCGCTTATATCCTGTGTATGAATGTTCAGATCCACCAGCTTGGTGAGATTGGCGAGAGGGCTGATATCAGTAACTGCGTTAGTAAACAACAAACCTGTTGCGCCCATGTAGGAGCGGGGTACCTGGCCGCCAATGAAATCCCCGTGGCGATGCATTCGCAGCACGCGCAGTTCCGTGAGTTCGCTCAGTGCGCTGATGTCGGTGAGCGGGTTCTCTGCGATTCGCAGCCTGACCAAATTGGTCAAACCCTGCAAAGGACTGATGTCGGTGATCCAGTTGGTGTGAAGATTCAGATTGATCAGCCCGGTAAGCTCGGCGATTGGACTTATATCGGTAAGTCCACGATTGCGCAGAGCCAGGTCGGTCAGGCCGCTCAAGTTCTGAATGCCGGAAAGATCATGGAATACATGTTCGGGATCTGGCCACTCTGGTGATCCCGATACTGACCTTCTGGCACCTGCGCCAGAGGCATCAAGCATGGTGAGCTGAGAAGCCAGCTCACACGTAAGCAGGTCATCTGGCCCAAGGGAGAGGGCATCACGCACTTCCTGAGCCAACACTGAATCTGCAAATGTCACATGAGCGTCTGCCGCGTGATCTCTGCAGTTGTCCGAAGGTAGTAGGCGCTGCTGAGCTCCGACTTGTGCAGTGAAAATCAGAGTAACTGTGAGTAGAAAGATCCTGGCGTGATCAGTGTTCAATTTTAGCTTCCTGTTTCGAATGTATTCACCTTCAGACCCTGAACGCATCAATGTCCAATTGGCTGCCCTATCAGGCGTGACGGATATGCGTCTGGCCTGGGCACATACTTGTCTATCCAGGGACCGCCGAACTGCGCTACGTAAAGATTGCCTTCCGAGTCGACACTCATCTGGTGAGGGAGAGAGAAGCCGCCGCACGCGCCGGTGTGATCTTGATCCAGTCCTGCAGCGGCAACCGCCTCTTCATCGGAGCAAGTGAACCCGGGACGGCCCAATGAAGACGCTTCACCGTAGGTGCCGAAATAGTCGAGTAATTGGCCTTCCAGATTGTATTTGAGGATGCGGTTCAGGGTTGCATCAAGAATCCAGACATAATCATTGACATCTATCATGATCGCGACCGGGTCCCAGATATCCGGCCATTCATCAAGAAGAATTCCTCGCTCAGTGAAAATCTGGATGCGGTGATTGCGCCGATCAGATACATAGATTCGGTTTTCCCTGTCAATCGCCACGCCATGGATAAGATCGAACTGACCTGGTCCATTGCCAACGGAACCGAATTCATACAACAGTTCGCCTTCGGAGCTGTAGCGAACAATGCGGCCGTTCTGATATCCATCGCCCAGGAGAAAATCACCATTGGGAAAGAAGGCGAGAACAGAATTTTGTCCGAAGTCCAGGGGGCCTGGGTTGGGATTCTCTCGTGGGTTCGGGCCTCCTTCACCAAAAACCGGATTGGGGTCTTCCATCTGCAACAGCAGCTCACTGCCGTCATTGCTGAATTTCAGGATCGCTTCATGGACGCCATTGCCGCCGCGTTCATCGACCCACACCGCGCGTTCAGGATCATAGGGATTAATGTAGATTTGGTGCGGGCGATTGAACATTGAGTTCCATTGCGACCAGTTCTCGATGATATTGCCATTGCGATCGACAACAACCAGGAAATTACGCTGTCTTTCGTTATTGCCACCTGCTTGAGGTTGGCGACGCTGATCTCCCCAGATAGTAACCAGAATTCTGTCGGGGGTATCAGGCCAGACACCCGCCGCCTGTCCCCAGGTCCAGGTTTCGTCATGATCCGGCGCTGGCTTCCACCAGCCGGGGATGACGTCGTAGGGGCCATTGCGATCATCGCCACCCTTACCTGTGGGAAATCGACCAGCGACTTGCTCCTGGGCCAGACAGCCGGATAACAGCAGACAGACCAGCAGAGCCAGGCTTGGCCGTGTGCCATCAATCTTGTTATTACTTGTTGTTATTACCCATCTGAACATCGTAAACACTCCCTTCAGTAACCCCTCTCTGATGGTGGGCTCAGCAATGCCCCCATGCTACTGAACACGCCTGCTGCTCCGCAAATCTTTAGCGCAGGCTGCCCTCTGTGCTAACCTGCACGAAACACAACCCTGATGCTCTGAGCAATCGTAAAAACAGGGGCTCCAGATGTACAAATCAGTTACCGCCTCCCTGGCTCTCGCACTGCTCCTGGCTGGCTGTGATTCAGCTCCTGAGCTGGAATCGGAGACTGTTGCAGCTGCTGAACAAGTGGCGAATAACTCTCAAGAACCCGTTCCAGTAATTGCTGAAAACCTGACGCTGGTTGTTCAAACCTATTGCCAGGTTTGCCACAACGACGCCCTGCGCACCGGTAATTTGTCCCTGACCGGATTCGAAGTGGAGAACGCGCCTGGTCATCCAGAAACCGCGGAGCGAATGATTCGTAAATTGCGGGCCGGCATGATGCCGCCTCCTGGCATGCCGAGGCCAGACGATGAAACTCTATTGGCGCTGGTAGAAGAACTGGAAACCAGAATTGACCAGCACGCGGCAGCGAATCCCAATCCAGGTACAAGAAGATTCCAGAGGCTCACCAGGGCAGAGTATGAGAGCAGTGTTGCGCAGATTTTCGATCTGGAGATTGATGCGTCCCGCTGGTTACCTGCTGATACTTTCCTCGGCAACTTCAACAACCTCTCTGCCGCGCAAGGCTTATCAACAACCTTGCTGGAGTCCTATCTACGCGCCGCCGCGGAAGTGACTCGCATTGCGATGGGTAATCCCGATGCCGTTTCAGCCTCGTCCAAGTACACCAATCCCATCCATGTTTCCCAGCATTCATGGGATCACCTGGAAGGCACGCCTTTTGGCACAAGAGGGGGCATGGTCGTTACCCACGACTTTCCCACTGATGGGGAGTACGTCATTTCGGTGGAAACGCTGTTTGGTCGTGGCCTACCGGGACACGATCTCGACATCTCCATCGATGGTTTTGGTGTTGCGCAGCTGGCGCTGCCACATAATGGTGATCAATCTATCCCGATCCAGACCAGGCCGGTTTCTGTAACGGCCGGTCAACATGAAATTGCGGCAGCATTCATCAAGCGCATAGAAGGTCCTTATGAGGATCGTCTCAGCCCGTTCGACTGGTCTTTCGTCGGCGGCGAAGATGCGCAGCAGTGGGCAAACTATGGCATCACTGCGCTTCCCCATCTCGCCGATCTCATGGTTACTGGTCCCATAACAACCGGTCCTGTTTCTGAAACACGCAGCAGAAGGAAAATATTCTCCTGCTATCCCGAATCGGCAGCTCAAGAGCTCGCCTGTGCGCGGGAAATCATCACCCGCACGGCAACACAGGCCTATCGCAGGGCAGTCAACGAAGAAGACCTGGCTGGACCGCTGGCTTTCTATGAGCGCTACGCCCGGAACTCCGGTTTTGAAATTGGAGTCCGCACCGCGCTACAGAGCATTCTTGCCAGCCCTTCATTCCTGTTCAGGTTGGAAGCTCAGCCTGAAGGTGTTGGGCCGGGGCAGCAGTATCAACTCAGTGACATCGACCTGGCGTCACGCTTGTCTTTCTTCATCTGGGGAACCGGACCAGACGATGAGCTCATAGCTTTAGCCAACCAGGGAACCCTTACGGAGCCCGATATTTTGGAAGCACAAGTTGAGCGTATGCTGGCAGACCCACGCGCCAGCAATCTGGCAACCAGCTTCGCTTCCCAATGGTTGCGTCTGCAGGAAACTGACAAGAACGATCCCGAACCTTACCTGTACCCGGATTTCACCGGGCAACTGAAGGAAGACATGATTCGGGAAACGCAATTGTTCTTCGCCAACCTGATCAGTGAGGACAGGAGTCTGTTGGAAATCGTGTCAGCAGAATACACTTTCGTGAATGAAAGGCTGGCTGAGCACTAT
Organism: uncultured Pseudohongiella sp.; assembly: GCA_964438455.1. Classification (GTDB taxonomy): domain Bacteria; phylum Pseudomonadota; class Gammaproteobacteria; order Pseudomonadales; family Pseudohongiellaceae; genus UBA9145. Next base: position 11,604 of record CAYTLI010000051.1, on the reverse strand, counting down.
GGCATCGAGGGTATCATCGGCAACGAATTCCAGCGCGTCAGCTACCCCAATGACAACCGCCGTGGTTTGCTGGGACAGGGCAGTGTCCTCATGTTGACATCCATGTCTAACAGAACCTCACCTGTCTTGCGCGGCAAGTGGGTAATGGAAGTCATCATGGGCGCACCACCGCCCCCACCGCCACCCGATGTGCCGGCTTTGGAAGCCACGGGTGGTGTTGAGCCTGGCAGAATCCTGACCACGAGGGAGCGGATGGAGATTCACCGAGCCAATCCTGTCTGTAATGCGTGCCACCAGTTTATGGACCCAATTGGTCTGGCGCTGGATAACTTTGATGTCACTGGCGCTTGGCGCATCAGGGAGGACGGCAGGGAACTGGACACTTCCGGTACCTATTACGATGGCACAGCGATTAATACGCCTATGGATCTAAACGGGGTATTAATAAAGAGACCAATTCCCATCGTACGTACATTTACCGCCAACCTGTTGGCCTATGCCATGGGCAGGCGCATCGAATATTTTGATCAACCCACGGTAAGGCAAATAGTTAAAGAAGCAGAGGCAAGTGATTACAGGATGTCTGCATTTATTCTGGGTGTGGTACGCAGTGACCCCTTCCAGAAGATGCAGGTATCGGACCTGAACTCTGTCTCAGTTGCGAATGCAAACGTGGACATATAGGAGTCTGCAGCTATGAAATTCATCACCGGAAAACATCTTTCGCGCAGGGCCTTTATTGGTCGTATGGGCTACGGTATCGCTCTGCCGTTCCTGAGCGCCATGATGCCAGCAGGTTTGGCTCGGGCACAGAGTGCAAATTCAACTCCTACACGGCTTGTTTGCATCGAAGAGTCGATGGGATGTGCGGGTGGCAGTGACTGGGGTCATGCCAGGAATCTATTTGCACCCCCTGAAACGGGCAGAGATTTCACTATCGGCAACGACAGCCAGTTGAAACCACTGGAAGCTTTTCGAGAATATCTGACTGTGGTCAGTTCAACCGATTGCCATATGGCCGATCCGTTTAACGCTGACCAGATCGGTGGTGACCATGATCGTTCCACAGCGGTTTTCCTGACCCAGGCGATGCCCAAGCAGACACAAGGTTCGGACATGCATATTGGTGTCTCTATTGACCAGCTGCATGCACAACGCTTTGGCCAGGACACAGTCCTGCCCTCACTGGAGTTGTGTATTGAAGAGATCGACCGGGGTGGCGGTTGTGCCTACAACTACCATTGTGCCTATACAACCTCTCTGGCATGGGCAACTCCAAATCAGCCGCTGCCTGCCATTCGCGAGCCACGAGCTGTTTTTGAGCGACTGTTTGGTGCCGGTGATTCCGAACAGGACAGGCAAGAGAGACGACAAACGGACAAGAGCATGTTGGACTGGATGCTTACCGAGGTAGACAGGGTGAGCAAGTCTCTTGGTCCAGCCGACCGGGTGGCACTGGATGAATACCTGCAACATATCCGTGAAGTAGAACGCCGCATTCAACTGATGGAGGCGAGAAGCAATAGCGGTGGAAATGGCGAGAGCAGTGCCTTGCCAGAGGCGCCTTCCGGTATTCCAGGAACCTGGGAAGAGCACATGCAGTTGATGTTTGACCTGCAAGTACTGGCCCTGCAATCGGATATGACGCGGGCGATCACCTTTAAGACCGGGTTCGATCAGTCCAACAGGACTTTTCCGCAAAGCGGCACCAACAAGTCTATTCATGGCGCTTCACATCATGGCAATGTGCCTGACGACATCATGGACTTCCACAGAATCAATACCTATCGCACCGGGGCCCTGGCTTATTTCCTTGAGAAGATGAAGACTACGATGGATGGTGACGGATCATTGCTGGACAAGACCGCAATCGTTTATGGCTCACCAATGGGCGATCCCAACCTGCACAATCACAAGCGCTGCCCGCTACTGCTGATGGGTCACGCCAATGGTGCATTGGCAGGCAATATGCACATTGCTGCCCCTGAAGGCACGCCAATGGCCAATGCCTTCGTTACCCTGATGCAGGGACTGGGCCATGAACTGGACAGCTTCGGTGATAGTAATGGAGCACTGGGGCTGAAAGCATGAGCTACCTGTTAACTCATCTGCGCCTGGGCTCGGTCGTGCTGATGCTTGTTGTTTTCGGAGCGGTATCAAGCAGTGCCAGTGAATTGATAGAAGCAACTCGCGCAGGTGACGCAGAGGCACTACGCGAGCTTCTTTCCGATGGCGCTGATCCGAACGCTGCAACCGGCGATGGTATGACTGCTGTTCACTGGGCCGCCCAGTCAGGAAACACGGCTATCCTGCGATCACTGCTCGAAGCTGGAGCCGGGGTTGAAGGCAAGACAAGGATAGGCAGCTATACACCGCTGCATATTGCCAGTGAACAGGCCAATGGTGATGTTGTCGCATTATTACTGGAAGCTGGTGCCGACGTAAATGCCACCACCACCAACAGCCTTGTCACGCCTTTGCACCTGGCAGCCCAAACCACAGGTGGTACGGATTCGGTTGAGCTACTTTTGCAGCATGGTGCTGATCCCAATGCCAGGGAAGGGTCGGCAGGCCAGACTCCACTAATGTTTGCGGCGGCAGAGAACCAGACAGATTCGATTAAACTGTTGCTGGCTGCTGGCGCTGACCCGTCTCTTTCTACAGTCGTAGTCGATGTCTTAAGAGAAGTGTATGCGGACAGACAGGCGGCGCGCTTCCTGCAAGACCAGCTCTCAGACTACACGGCCAGATTCAATGCAGGTGGCGCACTCGATACCAATACAGTCGATGCTGTGCAAGCGGCTATCCAGGCACAGAGACAATTCCTGCAGTCTGGCGAGGCTTACCAGAACTTCAATACCGAGGCGCTCATTACGCATCGTCCTGATTACCCGGGCGGACCAGACCTGCCGAGGCCGCCATACCGTGAGACTCTGGTTGGTGCCACTGGCGGCATGACCGCGTTGTTGCATGCGGCCAGGGAAGGGCACACCGAAGCAGCTTTGGCGTTGCTGGGAGGAGGAGCAGACGTCAATCAGGTGAGCGGTGGTGATGCTACGAGTCCTTTGCTTATCGCCACGCTCAATGGTCAGTTTGATGTGGCTATAGCGCTTATTGAACACGGCGCCGACCCGAACCAGGCCGCACACACTGATGGCGCAGCGCCACTGTTTGCAACCCTGCAAACCCAGTGGGCACCGAAATCCAACTATCCGCAGCCCAGGGCCCAGGACCTGCAGAAGTCTGAATACATGGAAGTGGTGAGGGCGCTGCTGGAAGCTGGTGCCGATCCGAATGCGCGCCTGAATACCCATCTATGGTATTTCGAGTATGGGCTAACCAAGATTGGTACCGATCTGAAAGGAGCCACGCCATTCTGGCGTGCCGCCTATGCTCAAGATCTTGAAGTGATGAAGTTGCTGGCCAGCTATGGTGCTGATCCAAACATCCCTACTTCCTGGCCGGCGCCGGGAATGCGCGAGCGCAGGCAGCAGGATGGCAGGCAACAGGAAGACTCGGGACTGCCTTACATACCCCTTGATGCTTTTAATGCATATCCCATTCACGTCGCTGCCGGAGGAGGGTTCACCGGGCTCGGTTCATTCAGTATCCGAAACGTGCCAGGTAGCTTTATTCCTGCTGTGAAATACCTCATCGAAGAGCATGGTGTGGATGTCAACCTGAAAGACTCCTGGGGTTTCACCCCAATGCACTATGCGGCAGCGAGAGGTGACAACGAACTAATTCGCTACCTGGTATCCCAGGGTGGCGATGTCACGGTTATTACCCGTCTGGGGCAATCGACTGCAGACATGGCGCGCGGGGGCCGCTCAGGATTTTTCACTCGTGTCGCCTATCCGGAGACAGAGAAGCTGCTGGTGGAGATGGGCTCCTCTCGGGAATGCCTGCACACGCATTTTCTCGACACAGGAGATTTCTGTGAATTGGCGGGTGTCGATGATCCCTGGAGTCCAGACTCCCGCTAACCTGGAGATTCGCTGATCATAATTCGTTTCTGCTACTGATCCAGAATTTGAGATCACAACAAACTGGATAGGTATTTTCAGGATGCGTATTATCGAAATCGGTCAGGCCATCAACATAAAGCACATCCAGTAGGTTCTCTTAAAATCTTTAAGCCATGAATTGCGGTTTCGCTCTCCAGAGCATCCAGGCCAGGAGCAGGAAGGGAATCGCCACGAGTACGGTAGACGCATTCGCATTGCTGTAGAGCAAGCCCCAGACGACCATCCCTATAGCCACTTGCACTGTATACAGGGCAGCCCAGGGATGCAGCCAACTCTTCATGTGCCAGAAGCCATAACAACCGAACCCATAAATCAGCCAATGCAGGGGTTCGGTGAATTTGGCCGCCCAACCAATGAGCATGATGCCAAACCAGACCTCCTGGTCTTCGGCGACTGGTTTCAGGAACATGTCGAAAGGCATGTAGATAAAGGTCATGAAAGCGCAGAACAGCATCAGGAAATTCATCCAGATCGGCCTTGATCCCAAATTTTCTTTTATCATAATCCACATGACTTAGTTCTCAGCTGCGTCTTCGCCACCCTGAGCGGCTGCGTTAACAGACAAACGGAGCAGGAGTGTCATTGTTATAAGCCTCATTTGCCAGAGTTCCAGTATCTGCTATGCAAGGCAGCGTTGCATTCAGTCCAGCACAGTTTGACCCGCATCGAAGTTTTCCAGAATGGCGGGGCAGGCAGTATCACTGGTAGCCGAACCCGTGGTATTAAGTTCGAGAAATGTAGTAGTTGCAAAGGTCGCAAATGCCGGCACTCCATGCTCAATGGATGTATCCAGGATCGCATGCTCTACAGATAGTTGATAAGCGTTCTCTGCGTTCAGAATGTCTGCGTCGATCACATAGGAATTCGCAGCATAGGTGAGGTAGGGGGTATTCTCGAAAGGGCGCCCGCTGTGGGCAATTCTTTCGCCACGGCAATCGGCCATGATCACAAACAGCAGGTCATCCATGATTCCCAGCGGGTCCTCACGCCCCTCGGCAAATTTACTCCAGGTCACGCGAAGGTCCAGATCAGGATCAATCTGATCTGGCGAAACAGAATGTTCTGCTTGCGACAGAAATATACTCGGTGCCTCAGGGATTGCTGAACCGCTGGTTCTGGTATTTGCCATCACGACTTTTTGGCTGACGCTGCCGATGCTCGGTGTTGTGTAATGAAACACATAGTCACCGTCCGGATAATTTGCCTCCAGCTCCGCTTCAGTTTTGTAGCGTCCGCCGTGCATTTCCAGTGCGTAGCCGCTATCTGAGAATTCTACTGGTTGATTGCTTTTGGGTGTGCTGATTGCGGCAGGCGATACATCCCCATTCGGCTGTAAGAAAATTTCAGCGAAAAAGTGATAGTTAAGAGCTTCGACACTACCGTCGAGTAGCTGGCCATAGTTTGCGGTTTTCCCGGCAACGACGAACGTAATGTCGGTCTGTTGCGCAACCGCCAGGACCGGGAAAACCAGTGAAGCTAATACGGCGAATGATCTAAACATCGTGTTTTTCTCGCCAGGGTTTATTTCATTTGAGAGCCAAATTTTCAAAACTCTCAGGGCCGGACTCGAATGTATTTCCTCAGCGCTCGGGCGTTAATGTGGGGATTAGGTACGGGCTCACCGCCATAAACATTGCCTTCACTATCGACGGTGACAAACTCGGCACCATTGCCCGGCAAGATATTGGGATTCGCCCAGGGGAAGCGAATGAACTCATGCACCCAGCCTGTCTCATATTCACCTATGCGAATTCCCATTTCATACCCCGGATTCTGTACGTTATCTGACTCGGAGTCGGCTACGTAGATCCGTCCCTCGTCGTCAAAGGCGATGCCGCTCGGGCGCCCAAACTGGGTCCAGGTGGCAGAATGATTGCCCTGCTGATCGAAGATCTGGATCCGGCTGTTGCTGCGATCGCCCACGTACACCTGACCATCGGGGCTGATGGCGATGGCGTGTAAGGCACGGAACTCTCCTGGAGCATAGCCAGTCTCTCCCCAGGACATCAGGAACTCACCACGGCTGTTGTACTTTACCACCCGGTTGTTGCCGTTGGCGTTGTGGCCATCTGCGATGAACACATCACCATTCGCTGCGATTGCCACGTCACTCGGGGAAGTGAAGTGATTGGGGCCATCTCCCTGTTCTCCTGGCGTGCCAAGCGTCATTAGCACGTCGCCAGTGGGACTAAACTTGACGACGTGATGGCCACGATTGTCACCCGCCGGAATGTTGTTATCACTGACGGCGTCGGTCACCCAGACGTTGCCATCGGAGTCCACGTCAATTCCATGGGGCCAGATAAACATGCCGCTGCCGAAGGATTCGACCACGTTACCGTCGGGATCGAATTTCAAAACCGGGTCCAGGTCTGAATCGACGCACTCCGAGCCGAAATAATCAGGCCCGGCATCACAACGGATAATCGCCCAGATGTGGCGCCCGTCGGGGTCGACCTTGGCTTTGCCAACTGCGCCCATGACTCTTCCGCCTGGCAGCTTCGCCCAGCCTTCGACGATCGCATAGTGATTAGTGGAATTTTGTGCAGCGGATTGCTGTGGCGCAACAAGGACAGCGAGTACAAACAGGGCGGCTAGGGACAGGATTGAATTTCGGTAAGACATGGAGCAGCTCCACACGTTTTTGAATGAGCTTTCGAGTATGTAAGAAGAAGGAAAGCCATGTCAATTGGTGGGAAACTCCCTGACTCCTTTTCTCCAAAAGTAAACCGCGAATGCTACTGTGACCATCGCAGGTATAGCTCCAAACTCGCCGATGTACCAGGCAGAGTTCTCATTGGAAAGCGTCAAAGGATCAAAGACTTGCTGGGTATAAACGTTTCCGGCGCCATGGTAGAGCACAGCAGGCCAGATACTGCCGGTTCTATATCTGAAGTAGGTCATCACGAAAGATGTCGCCACAATAAACACAGAAAACCAGAATATCTGGAATACCAGAGGTGTGCCAGCTACTCCATAGATGCCTCGAAACATGAGTGGCCAGTGAAAGACTGCCCAGATTAGCCCACTCACCAGTGCAACGTTGGTAAACGACAAGAGTTTCGCCAGCTCTGGCACCAGGAATCCGCGCCAGCCAAGTTCTTCGCCCACGATGGAGGGGACAGAAATCGCTATGGTATAGGTTGCTGAGATTAATAAATGAATAGCAACAATAGAGAGGGCTCCCCAGTTCTCCAGGTTGTAACTACTTTTCAGGCTCTCAACAAAGCTGATGTCATAGAACTTGCCGAAGCCGAATATCCATATGATCAGGTACGCTGAGAACCAGATGACAAGGGGCAAAAAATAGTTGATCCAGTTGTCTTTCCATTTTCCCCACTGCCAGCCGAGTGAGTCGATGGGCCGCTTGATCAACAGACAGGTGATGATTGCAGCGACTCCCACTGAAAGCATCAGTGGGGTTGCGCGTTCCAGTCTGAATATAAGCCAGTAGCCAATTCCGTAACCAATCACTACCAGGAAGAGGAAGATGGCTGTATTTCTTAGTGCGTTTTGGTCGTTCAATATTCTGCCCTTAACATACATTCGAAGAGGACCACCTGGCCGTCCTATTAATGACGTTGGTCAGAAAGTTAAGGTTACAGATTTGGGCTGGCCAATAGTGTAATAAATTAGTTGCAGAAAACAACGACAGTCCTTAGTAGAATTACCAATCAGATAAACATATTGTGGGAGCACAATCAGAGGGTGCCAGGAATTGGTGCGAACGCAAAACCAGGGAGAAATCAAATTGACTACAGGAAAACAACTTTTCAGCACACTGGCCGATGGCAAACTCACCGTCGAGCTCGCAGAAACCAACTATTCTGATCCCACTGGCAACAAGGTGCTGGTGCAAATGGAGGCTGCTCCCATTAATCCTTCAGACCTAGCCCTTCTTTCTGGTGCGGCAGATCTCGAAAATGCTGAATATTCAGCCGGAAAATTCGTCGCAGACATGCCGGAGCCATTCTTCAGTGCTCAGAAGGGGCGCCATGGATTACGTCTTCCTGTTGGTAATGAAGGTGCCGGCACAGTGATTGCCGCAGGTGAAGGTGAAGCAGCACAGGCATTGATTGGTCAGCGAGTTGCATGCCTTCCGGGATCCGCTTATTCAGAGTATTGCTTTGCCGATGCAAACATGTGTCTTCCGCTTGGAGATGTTTCCTCTGAAGATGGCGCATCTGCCTTCGTCAATCCACTGACTGCGCTTGGCTTTGCAGAGACAGCAAGAATGGAAGGCCACAGCGCCATTGTTCACACCGCTGCAGCCTCAAACCTCGGCCAGATGCTGGTGAAGATCTGTAAGGAAGATGATATTGCCCTGGTCAACATCGTCCGCAAGGCAGAGCATGTGGAACTGCTTTCGAACCAGGGTGCAACACACATCGTTAATTCCTCTGATGAAGATTTTGCCGACCAGCTGCGCGGGGCAATTGAAAGTACCGGCGCCTATCTGGGCTTTGACCCTATTGGTGGTGGCAAAGCAGTGGACAACTGCTTCCGGGCAATGGAACAAGTTGCCGTGGCGAAAATGGATGAATATTCACGCTATGGCTCAAATCAGGAAAAGAAGATGTACATCTATGGTCGACTGGACATGAGTCCAACGATACTGACTCCGGCCTATGGCTTTGGCTGGACATTGTCAGGCTGGCTACTGTTTCCGTTCCTGCAAAAAGCCGGCATGGAAACGATGGCCCGCATGCGCCAACGTGTGCAGAGTGGTCTGACGTCCACCTTTGCCAGTTCATACAAGCGCAAGGTCAGCCTGGAAGAGATGCTAACAAAAGAAGCGGTGACGGATTATAGGTTGATGAAGACAGGTGAGAAATATTTGGTTAAACCGCAGGGATAGCTGAGAGAGCTCGGTTCGAACCACCGACGCGAGGATTTTCAGCCAACGTGACGACAGATTCTTTATTTAGATCAATACGTTACAAGAGCGAAATCAGAGTGTGCTAAGAAGTGTGCTAAAAGTATCGCGGAGTTCAGTCAAATTCGCATGCTTGTTGTTCCCGGTCTTGTGCTTTAAAAGCATTTCATAAACCCCGAGCTATATAGAAGGCATCCTGTTATAGTGCGCCCTGGCAGGAACAGTAGCAAGCCTACTATCCTGCGAGTGTTCCATCCTTAGTTCAGGTCATTTTTCTACAGGTTTACTGCTGTAGTTCCTTGAGACAGTTCTCTGAGACTCGCTGTCTATACTTGTCATCTTGCTGTTGTTGCCGTGCACTAACGGTTTCAAATTCTGCACAAGACCTATCGATTTCACACTCACCTAATTGCTATTGGCCGTAAAACGGCCAGCGCTGTCGTTGCTGCCTGTCCATAACTGAGCCACTGAATCTATGGCTATGGTCGTGGGCCTGGCAGAACGACACCTATACCTATTGAACTAGAAGAGAAAACTATGAATTTTGCAACTCTCGGTCTGTCCGACTCACTGTTACGGTCAGTCGCGAACTCAGGCTACACAATACCTACTCCGATTCAGATCAAAGCAATTCCCGCCATTCTTTCCGGTGGTGATGTCATGGCAGCGGCGCAAACCGGCACCGGTAAAACTGCAGGCTTCGTATTGCCTATGCTCCACCAGCTGGCTGGTCGTAACCGGGTTCAACCGGGTCGTGCCCGAGCATTGATACTCACGCCTACCCGCGAACTGGCTGCCCAGGTGCATGAGAGCATCTGCACCTATGGCAAGCACGAGCAACTAACTTCAGCGGCGGTTTTCGGTGGCGTCAATATTAATCCGCAACGTCGCAAGCTAAGTCGGGGTGTTGACCTGTTGGTAGCAACACCGGGTCGTCTACTGGATCTCTACGAACAACAGGCCATTCGTTTCGAGGACATTGAAGTACTGGTTCTTGATGAAGCCGACCGTATGTTGGATATGGGATTCATTCGAGATATTCGTAAGATACTCAGACTGATACCAAAACGGCGACAGAACCTGCTGTTCTCAGCGACGTTTTCCGATGAAATTCGTCAACTGGCGAGCACCATTTGCCGACATCCGGTTGAAATAGATGTGGCACCGAGAAACTCTGTGGTTGACAGTATTTCCCAACACCTGTGTTGGGTTGAAAAAGCCAATAAAGCTGATTTGCTTTGCGACTTGCTGCTCGATACCCATGAGCAGGCATTGGTTTTCAGTCGAACCAAACATGGAGCCAACAAGCTGGTAAAAAGACTGGTGAAAGAAGGCATCACGGCAGCAGCGATACATGGCAACAGAAGTCAGGCGCAGCGAACGAAAGCATTGCATGATTTCAAGCAGGACAAAATCCAGGTCTTGGTGGCTACTGACATTGCCGCCAGAGGCATAGACATAGACTTGTTGGCCCTGGTGATCAACTTTGACCTGCCGCAGGTGCCCGAAGACTATATTCATCGTATTGGTCGCACTGGGCGGGCTGGAGAAAGTGGCCAGGCGATCTCCCTGGTATCCGAAGAGGAAAAGAAGCAACTCAGAACCATCGAAAAACTCATGAAGCGGAAGATCACGCCCTTGCAAGTTTAGGAGATAGATCAACTCGCTTTAGCAGCATGGAGATGGACTGCATTGTCACTTGTAATACGCCATTCCACTATTTACCGATATCGGCAGCCGCTTACTTTTGGGCCGCATAGAATGATGCTGCGCCCGCGGGAAAGCCGTAATCTTCGGCTTCTTTCCCACGAGCTGAACATCTCGCCTGCCGCACGGATTGCGTGGTCCCATGATGTGTTCGGTAACTCGGTCGCGGTTGCAACGCCAGGTGCAACATCAAACCTGTTGCAGTTTGATAGTGAAGTCGAACTGGAGCTGGAAGTTGACCAGTGGCCAGTATTTGATATTGCTGCTTCCGCCGCATTCTACCCCTTTCTATTGAGCGAAGATGAGATGACGGACCTGGGTGCGCTACGCCTGCAGGGCTATCTCGATTCCAATGGTGTGCTTCGGGATTGGGCAAATGGTTTTGTTAACGGCTCATCAATCGACACGCTCGAATTGCTGAAGCGCATCTCTGCGGGTGTCGCTTCGCGATTAACTTACGAGGTTCGCGAAGACGAGGGAGTACAAACTCCAGAGCAGACACTGGCCAGAAACAAGGGATCCTGTCGTGATTTTGCTGTGCTCTTCGTCGATGCGGTGCGGAGTCTCGGATTCGGTGCGCGAATCGTTTCTGGCTATCTCTACGATTCAGATCAAACGGCTATTGGTTCCTCCGGCTCCGGATCGACCCACGCCTGGGCGGAAGTCTATGTGCCTGGTGCTGGGTGGATCACCTTCGACCCGACCAATCGAAGTGTCGGAGGATTCAATCTTATTCCCGTAGCGGTCGCTCGAGACATTCGGCAGACAATACCGGTTACTGGCAGTTTCGTTGGCAATGCAGATGCGTTTGAGGAGATGCTGGTGCGAGTGCAAGTAAGTTCTGAAACTTAGTAGCGGGGGTTGGTGCCCAGGGGGACGATAGTCGAAGATTCACCAGCGCCGAGAATACACGGGCACCTCGTTTCATAGGAGCACGTTGGGGTTCGAACCACCGTGGTTCTGTCGGGGCTACGAATGACCAGCTAAGGGCAG
>CAYTLI010000050.1:0-16038 GCA_964438455.1 uncultured Pseudohongiella sp. | reverse complement strand
GCACATAAGGGGAACCAGATAGTTGCCGAATCCCCCGAGGAAGAGCGCCGTGAGCAGGTAGACCACCATGATCATGCCGTGCATGGTGACGGCCTGGTAGTAGAAGTTGGGATCGACAAAATCCACAGACTCCGGAAAACCAAGCTGCATTCTGAACAGCAATGACAACACCAGACCGACTACACCGGTGAAAATCGCCAAACCACCATATTGAATGGCAATGACTTTGTGATCCTGGCTCCAGACGTATTTCTCGATGAAGCTATGGGGATGGTGCATCTCCATCTCAGCATCACGATCAGCCAATGGTACGTAAGCCATTAAAACCTCCTAAACTCTCTTAAAATTTGCAGCGCTCGCGCTGTCTTAAACTTGTCCTAAAAACTGTTAATCGATGCCTAGCGCAGGGTGTTGATATACGCTGCGACATCCTGAATTTCTTCCAGGTCGGCCATGGCAGTAGCCATCTGAACCATCTGCTCACCATAGTCATCGCTAGGATGATTACCGCGAATGCCCGCGCGGAAATTGCTGATCTGGGTAACGAAATACCAGTCACTCATGCCGGCAAGTCTGGGCGCGTCTGTATACCAGGTGCCTTCAGCGCCATCCAGGTGACAGGCAGCACAGTTGCGATCGTAAATGTCGTAACCGTTGTCCACGTCACCAGTGACAGTGGGCTGAGCCGGATTATTTGGCAGCGAGGCGATGTAGGCGGCAACGTTACGGACCGCATCATCAGTGGCCAGCATGTTGGCGAAAGGCGCCATCTGGGCACCATTGGTATCACCATCCCCGCCACGAACACCTTGCTTGAAGTAGTTAAGCTGGCGCTCCACATACCAGGATTGCTGACCCGCAAGCTTCGGCGCATTCAGCGCTTCGTTGCCTTCGCCATTGACGCCGTGGCAGGCGGTGCAGGCGGCGAACTGGGCCTGGCCAGCCGCAACATTCGGCGCAGCCATGCTCTGGGTTTCAGCGAAAGTGGGCTGGGCTGCCAACCAGGCGTCGAATTCCGCCTGGGGCTCAACCACCACAGCGCCACGCATGACGAAGTGGCCGATACCGCACAGCTCTTCACACATAATGTCGTAGGTGCCCTCTCTGGTTGGATCGAACCAAAGGTAAGACACCAGGCCGGGGACCAGGTCCATCTTCACGCGGAACTGGGTCACCGTGTAGTTATGCAATACGTCGTTGGAACGGAGCAGCGCCTTGACAGGCTGATTCACAGCCAGGTGCATGACCGGGTCATTAACCACAACATCATCCTGGCCATTGGGGTCAGCAGGATTGATACCAAAGGGATTGGTTTGACTGACAAATTCTGTGTCGGCAACACCAAGCACACCATCGGCGCCGGGGTAACGGAACTGCCACTGCCACTGTTGGCCCAGCACTTCATACTCGGTGGCGTTTTCTGGTGGTGTGACAAAAGTCGCCCAGACAAACAGGCCAGGAGCCAGCATCAGGATCACGCCTATCGTCGTGAAGATGGAGAGGCCAGCTTCCAGCTTGGCATTTTCAGGCTCGTAGACCGCTTTGTGACCATCTTTCTGGCGGAACTTGAACACGCAGTAAGCCATGAACAAGTTACAGGCGATGAACACGAAACCAGTGACCCAGAAAGTGATATTGATGGTGAGGTCAATAGTGCCCCAGTCAGCAGCAATATCGGTAAACCACCAGGGGCTGGCGAAATGGAAGACGACGGTTGCGACAACCAAAAGAAAGATAACGACCGCTAAAGTCATAACCCAGTATTCCTTCTTGTTAATAAATTTCAGCCTGTTTGCTGCGCTTCCCAGGTCTTAATCTGGGAAATTCGCAAGCCAACAAGGCATTGCACCACTCAATCAGGGCAGCCGGCGTATCGTCCTTGTGGGGAACACAGACGAGAATGAGCAAGCTATTGCCATACTCATTGTCAGGTCTGAATAAACCGAGTGATTGCCCTAATGTTTTTGTTATCCGGATGGGGTAATTCCGCAGCTGAATTTTTCATTATCCTCGCACCTGGCGAAGCACCTAAGTGCAGGGAAAACATCTGAAAAAATCGAGCTATTTGGCACACCTCACGCGGTCAGGAATGCTATAGAAAAACGCCTTTTGCCGCAAGTAAAAACCCAACTCAAAGCCCGTAAAACTGCGATAAATCAAGGAAATTTGACAGGAAACTGTCAGCTTCAATTCCGACCCGGTGGATTCCCTAACAATCGGTCAGTAAATCTGTGACAATCCTTCTCGAAATCGACCAGCAAACTTGAGATCGGGGGCTAAAAATGGTGAAATGCCGCCGCTCAAATTGTGCCTGCCTGGCGCGGGTCAAATTTACAAGTTCGAGCGCAATTTCTGTTGGCTCAATCAGCAGAATCGATGCGCAGATTCACACGCTCTCAAGCAGATTGAATATTTAGTGACTGACCTGACATCCCAAAGCGTTGCCAGCTGGCGTGATTACTACGAAATGTGTAAGCCGCGCGTGGTGATGCTAATGATTCTCACCTCTCTGGTGGGCATGTTTCTGGCAGTGCCCGGCATGGTGCCAGTCGATGTCCTCATCCTCGGCAATCTGGGTATCGCCCTGGTTGCTGCTTCCGGCGCGGTGGTAAATCACCTGATTGACCGCAAGATCGACGTGATGATGAAGCGCACCCATAACCGACCCCTGCCCCAGGGTAGAGTTGATGCGATGCAGGCGACTGTATTCGCTGTCGCCATTGGCGTTGTCGGCATGGCTATCCTGCTGCTCTGGGTTAATCCCCTGGCTGCGTGGCTGACACTGGCTTCTTTTGTTGGCTATGCCTTCATTTACACCGGCTACCTGAAACACGCGACACCCCAGAATATCGTTATCGGTGGGCTTTCCGGCGCCATGCCTCCCCTGTTGGGCTGGTCGGCTGTCACTGGCACGATCGAGGCGGGCGCCCTGATCCTGGTGCTCATCATCTTTGCCTGGACGCCGCCACATTTCTGGGCCCTGGCTATCCACCGCAAAGACGAATACGCCCGCAGCGGAGTACCTATGCTGCCGGTTACCCATGGTGAGCGAGTCACCAAGATCCACATCATCGTCTACACCGCGATGCTGTTGCTGGTCAGTGTGCTGCCTTATTTCTCAGGCATGAGTGGCCTGCTTTATTTGGTGTCTGCTCTGGCTCTCGGCATCGGATTCCTGGCCTGGTCAACCAAATTGATGGTGAATCCGGGCCCAACAACTGCCATGGATACTTTCAAATACTCGATTGTGTATTTGGCCCTGCTATTCATTGCGCTGGTGGTCGACCACTACCTGTTCTAGGTGCTTCTTGTCACTGATCCCTGGTTCCAGTCACTCTGGAACTGGCGGAGAAAATCCTGATGCAGCTGTCGCGAAATCTTAAAACCGCACTTATCGCCTTCCTGCTTTTCGATCTGCTGGTGGCATTCTGGCTTGTCTATCTGCTTGCGCTTCGTGGTGAAGTTGACGAAATCAATGAACTGCGTGAGATGGGCGCGACCCGTTATCCCGAGCCTTACGAAATAACTGAGTTCGAACTGATCGACCAGCGCGGCAACCCGTTTAGTGAACAGGATCTGCTTGGGCACTGGACGCTGGTGTTCTTTGGCTTTACGTCCTGTCCCGATATCTGCCCGCTTACCATGACCGAACTGGCGCAGTTCTCTCGCCGCTTCGCAGAACAGGATGCAATAGAGCCGCCACGCGTGCTGTTTGTCTCTGTTGATCCAGAGCGTGACGATGTTGCCGCGGTCGCCGATTATATGAGCCGTTTCGACGAATCCTTTACCGGGCTTACAGGGGAGGATGCTGATATCAGGGAAGCTGCGTCCCAGTTCTTCGTCACCTACAGTGCCGATAGTGAAGACGCGATGCACGGATCGCACCAGGCCAACGCATCCAGTCCCGATGATTACGGTGTCAGCCACAATGCCCATGTCAGCCTGGTCAATCCCCAGGGCCAACTGCACTCAGTCATCCGTCCTCCCGTGCGCAGCGAAGTGATGCTGCAACTCTACCCCCGCCTTATTGCTGATTAAACCTGCCTAGCCGACCTGGGATTGCGGCATCAGGGAAGAGAAGGCGAAGAACAGGGCGGTGATCACAACCACTGTTGGTCCAGGTGGTGTGTCAAATGCAAACGCAGCCAGCAAGCCGAGCAAGATCGCAGCGACACCGAGCACAGCAGCGTAGATCGCCATCTGTTCTGGTGAACTTGCCATGCGCCTGGCGGTGGCGGGCGGGATGATCAGCAATGAAGTAATAAGCAGTACGCCGACGATCTTCATCGATACGGCGACCATCAGGGCGACCATGATGACCAGCAGCATATTAAGTCGCTGCGAATTGAGGCCTTCTATCTCGGCCAGTTCCTGGTGCACTGTGAGCGAGAGAAAGTCATTCCAGTATCTGGCCAGCAAGACCAGCAATATCACGCTGACGACAACGATCCAGCCCAGGTCCTGGGGAGTAATGGTGAGCATGGCACCAAACAGATAGGCTTCTATATCAACGCGAACCGATTCAGTCAGTGCCAGCAGCACGACGCCAAATGCAAGTGCGCTATGGGCAAGAATACCGAGCAAGGTATCACTGCTGATGTCTGGCCCGCGATCCATCAGCGCCAGGACGACTGCCAAAACTATGCAGCAGACAATAAGGCTGATCTGCAGATTGACTCCGATCATCAAGCCGATTGCCACACCCAGCAAGGCAGAGTGTGCCAGTGTGTCACCAAAATAAGACATCCGGCGCCATACAATAAAGCAACCCAACGGCCCCGCAATCAGCGCGAGTGCGACACCAGCTAATAGCGCATATAAAAAGAAGTCTGAAATCAGTAATTCAATCATCGACTGCTTCAGGAGCTTGGTTTGATTTCGCCACTGAGTTCGTGCTCGTGGTTGTGATGATGCGTGTACACGGCGAGACCTTCCGATACGCTGGCGCCAAAAAGCTCGAGAAAAGCAGGGTCATTGCTCACCTGCTCCGGCTTGCCATGACAGCAAACATGATGATTGAGGCAGACGACCTCGTCAGTAGATGACATCACCAGGTGCAGGTCATGAGAGATCATCAGCACACCGCAGTTGCGTTGCGTACGAATGTCACCAATCAATTGATAGAGCTCTGCCTGCCCGGCCACATCAACACCTTGCGCGGGCTCGTCCAGGATCAGCAACCTGGGATTACCCAGGAGCGCGCGGGCAAGCAAAACCCTCTGCAATTCGCCTCCGGAAACAAAACTCAACTGCTGGTTTGAAAGGTGCTCAATATTAAGCAGGCCCAACAACTCGCCAATAGCGGACTTGTTGCCGTGACGCGACAAGGCCAGAAAACGATTAACACTGAGCGGGAGTGTTTGTTGTAGTGATACACGCTGCGGCATGTAGCCGACGGTCAGATTTTCTGCCCGCTCAATGACACCGGAGTCAGCTTTCAAAAGACCCAGCAAGACGCGGACGAGCGTTGTCTTGCCAGCGCCATTGGGCCCAATCAGTGACACAACCTGACCTTCCTGCACCGAAAGACTAATGTCGCTCAATATCATGCGCTGGGCAAAACTGATGGCAACAGATTTTGCTGAAATCAATGTGGCTGAATTGGAATGCTGGCCAGTATCCATAAGATTCTTGGGGGTATCCGTACGCGGCGCTGCGTACTAGCAGTCGGGACAATGGTATATCATAGCAGTGATGTCAATTGACCCAGGCACTCGCCGATTCATGTTCCGCAATCCACTCATTGCCTTTAGTCTGCTTTGCCTTTCATCTTTTGTGCAGGCTGATGTAACTGTGGTCAGTTCGGTGCGGCCATTACAATTTATTGCCGCCGCGATTGTTGGTGATAGAGGAACGGCATCGGCTCTGATAGGCACCAGTGATTCGCCCCACAGTTTCGCCCTGACTCCCCAGGACAGGTTGGCGATCGCCCAGTCAGATGTGTTGCTGTGGATAGCACCGGAGTTCGAAATCTATCTCAGCGACTTGTTTGTCGATCAGGCAGAAGAAAAATCTGTAATTACTGTCAGGGATCTGCCAGCGGTGACAGCCCTGACATTCGAAGACGGAATCTTCGACCCCCATGTATGGCTGGATCCGGACAACGGCATTCTCATCGCCACTGCGCTGACCGAAACCCTCAGCGCACAGATTCCGCAGCAAGCCGGGGAGTTCAGAGTGGCGCTGGCCAGATTCACCGAAGCTGTTGATGACACACGCGAGCAAATTCAGCGGGACTTGCAACGGTCAGAACCGGCTAGCTACATGGTTTATCACGAGGCGTATCAATATTTTGAGACAGAGTTCGGACTCGTAGCTGGTGGCGCACTGGTGCATAACCCGGAGCTTGAACCGGGCATGCGCGAAGTGATCGCCCTGCGGCAGCAGGTGGAAGAAGTTTCCCCAAAATGCATTATTCTTGAACCGGATGCATCATTGGCCCTTGTTGATACCCTTGTACAGGACCCCGACATTGCGAGGATCTCAATAGATCTGCTTGGTTATGATATCGAGGTGAGCAGCAACGCTTATGAAGAATTGCTGATCCGGGTCGCCGATGGTTTTCAATCTTGTTTCAACGCAGGAAACTAAGAAGTGCCAAATGAACTGATTCTTGTCGATGGCTCCTCCTACCTGTTTCGGGCTTTCCATGCCTTACCGCCACTGGTAAATAGCCGGGGGCAACCAACGGGAGCCGTGAAGGGTGTAATCAATATGATTCGTGCCCTCATCAAGGAACACCCGGAAAGCAATATCGCCGTTGTATTCGATGCCAAGGGGAAAACCTTTCGCAACGAGATTTACGATGAGTACAAGGCACATCGCCCGCCCATGCCCGATGACCTGCGTTCCCAGATACAACCGATTCATGACATCGTGCGCGCGATGGGATTACCCCTGTTAATCATCGAAGGTGTCGAAGCAGACGACGTCATCGGCACGCTTTCAGTCCAGGCTACTAAAAAGAAGATGCAGACCCTGGTCTCGACCGGAGACAAGGATCTGGCTCAGCTGGTCAATGATCAGGTCACGTTGATGAACACCATGACCAATGAATTACTCGACGAAGCTGGCGTGCTGAAAAAGTTTGGCATTGGTCCCGAACTTATTGTGGACTACCTGGCACTTATGGGCGACAAGGCCGACAACATTCCCGGTGTTCCGGGAGTCGGGCCGAAAACAGCGGTGAAATGGTTGCTGGAGTTCGGGTCCATGGAGGGCATCATAGAAAATGCGGAATCGATTGGTGGCAAGATCGGCGAACGGCTGCGGGAGAACATTGATCAACTTAGACTTTCTCACGAACTCGCTACCATCAAAAATGATGTAAAGCTGGACCTTTCAATCGGCGAACTTGTCCATGGCGACGAAGACTCCGAACAGCTGCATGACCTGTTCAGTGCGCTCGAGTTCAAGACCTGGATTAAAGAGCTGGAAGAGAAAGGTGTCTCCGGGTCCGGGCAAGTTCCTCAGAGTACAGCCGCAAGTGAGAGCAGCAATGAGCCTGCCCAGTCGGTGGTGCCCAGTGTCATCGACTATCACTGTATCGATAATCTCAAAGACCTGAAGGCATTGGTCAAAACCCTGGAAAAACAGGAAAAATTTGCCCTGTCAGTTGAATTCTCCGGCACCCATTTCATGAACGACCAGATCGTTGGTATTGCGATCAGCCCGGAGATTGGCAAGGCGTTTTACCTGCCTTGCCAACATGACAGCATCGATACCCAACTAAATCTCGCGGAAGTTATCGAGTTGCTGCAACCCTTGCTGGAGAATCCCGGTATCGTCAAGTGTGGCTATGATCTGAAGCTGCAACGTCACGTGCTGCAGAATCACGGCATCGACCTGCAACCTCTCAAGTCTGATGTGCTACTTGCCTCATACGTATTGAACTCTGTCGCTGTCAAACATCAACTCACCGCAATAGCGCGTTTCTATCTGGACGTAAATCCACAAGAGTTGGATGAGCTATTGGGTAAAGGGCGCAACAAACTGACGCTACCACAAATAGAGATTGAAAAATTTACTGCCTATGCCTGCGAGAAAGCGGATCTTATATTTCGACTGGCCATCAGCCTGGAGCAGGACATGCGCGAGGCAGGTCACTTGGCCGGGCTGTACCGGTACTATGAAACACCGCTGATCGAAGTGCTGCAGACAGTAGAACGCAACGGTATCAAGCTGGATTCGAAAGTACTCAACAAGCAAAGTAAACAACTTGAGAAGCAGCTGGACAAACTGCAGGAGCAGGCCTACAAGGCTGCAGGGGAAGAATTTAACCTGTCTTCCCCCAAGCAACTGCAGACAATTTTTTATGAGAAGCTCGGCTTGCCGGTGCTGAAGAAAACACCGAAGGGTGCGCCTTCTACCGCCGAACCGGTGCTGCAGGAATTGGCCGAGCAATATGATTTACCGAGGCTGATCCTCGAACACCGTTCACTGAACAAGCTCAAGTCAACCTACACCGACAAACTACCGCTGGAAGTAAACGAAGAAACCGGACGCATTCATTCCACTTTCCAGCAGGCAGTTGCGGCTACAGGCAGGTTGTCATCCACAGACCCGAATCTGCAGAACATTCCGATCCGAACCGCCGAAGGCCGACGTGTTCGTCAGGCGTTCATTCCGGAACAAGGATGTAAGTTACTGGCGGCTGACTATTCCCAGGTCGAGCTGCGCATCATGGCGCACCTGTCCCAGGACGAAGGGCTGTTGTCTGCATTTACCAGCGATGAGGATGTGCACAGGGCTACTGCCGCCGATGTGTTTAGCACCGAACTTGAAAAGGTTACTCCGGAGCAGCGACGCAGTGCCAAGGCAATCAACTTTGGCCTGATCTATGGCATGTCCGCATTCGGACTGGCTAACCAGCTCAATGTTAGCCGTTCGGAAGCACAGCAGTACGTGGAGAGATATTTCGATAAGTATCCGGGTGTAAAAGACTACATGGAACAGACCCAGGCCTACGCCGACGAGAAAGGCTATGTGGAAACACTGTTTGGTCGTCGCCTCTATCTTCCCGATATTCACGCCGGTAATGCGATGATTCGCAAGGCCGCACAGCGCACAGCAATCAACGCACCCATGCAAGGCTCGGCGGCTGACATCATCAAGCGTGCGATGATCGATATCGCCAACTGGCTGGAGCAAGACAGCATCCAGGCGAAGATGGTTTTGCAGGTTCACGATGAACTCGTCTTCGAGGTAAAAGAGAGAGACGTGGAACTATTGGGCGAGGGTGTGAAATTCAGAATGGCAACGGCCGCATCACTGGACGTGCCTTTAATTGTTGATGTGGGCGTTGGCGACAACTGGGACGAGGCTCACTGATTTATAGCGCAAAAGTGCGTCCATGCACTTTTGCTTTGTCGTCGGGATTTGCTGGCGCCGAAGTGCGATTCGTCTGGCAAATCCCTCCTCGCATTGGCTTCGCCAATGTCGCCATCCATGGCTCAATCCGAGTCTTTTTCAAGCCAATCGCTAAGCTTCGAACGAGCCTCTTCTATTCCCATATTTTTCAAGGCTGAGAAAAGTTGAACCTCGACTTCTGGTAATTCCGAAACTTCCTTTTGCACCTTTAGCAAGGTGTTCTTTGCCGCACCGCGCTTCAACTTGTCGGCCTTGGTTAGCAGCAGTAGCACTGGCAGTTCCGATTGCACCGCCCAGTTGAGCATCATCTGGTCGAACTCCTTCAGTGGGTGACGCACATCGGATAACAGGACAATACCGGCCAGCGGCTCTCGCCTGCGCAGGTAGTTTTCCAGCTCCGCCTGCCACTTCTCTTTCACTGACAACGGTACCTGGGCGAAACCGTATCCAGGCAGGTCGACCAGGTAATACTGCGGATCTACCTGGAAGAAATTGATCAGCTGGGTCCGGCCAGGTGTCTTGGAGATTCGCGCCAGACGTGATTGACCGGTTATGGCATTGATCGCCGATGACTTACCGGCATTGGAACGGCCAGCAAAGGCGACCTCGGCCAGGCTATCGCCGGGGCATTCCGCCAAGCGGGCAGCACTGATGGTGAATTCTGTCTTGTTAAAGTTCATGAGCCAGTTTTTGAAGGAAGCCTGTGTACGTAGTGCCAGCAGTGGATATAAGCTATAATCCGCGTCCGCGAATTTACGGGAGTTCCAAGAGGTTAAAGGCATTCAGGCCAGAAGTCCTCCCTGGAATCCCATTAGTAAACGTCATAGATTGGATCATAGATAGGATCGTCGAAGCTTTTTCGGGAATTTTCATGAAGAAACCAGCCATTGTTCTTGTATCGGCCTTGCTTAGTGCCATTGCAACCTCAGCCATTTTTGCTCAGGGAGACCCTGCTGCAGGGCAGGCGAAATCAGCGCTCTGCGCCACCTGCCACGGAGCTGATGGCAATAGCCAGCTGGCCATTAATCCCAAGATAGCCGGCCAGAATGCCAGCTATATCGTGAAGCAGCTTATGGACTTCAAATCCGGTGCTCGTACTGGCCCCACCATGGCGGCGATGGTAGCGGCGCTTTCTGAAGAAGATATGGAAGACATTGCTGCATGGTATGCATCACAGGAGGCGACCCTACTGGGCGCCGATCAGGAATTACTGGAACTGGGTGAGAGCCTTTACCGGGCGGGTAACAAGGAACTCTCCGTTGCCGCCTGCTCAGCCTGCCATGCACCAAATGGCAAGGGCAATGCGCCGGCTGGATTCCCGTCACTCAGCGGACAGCACCCGGAATACACCCTGTTGCAGCTGCAGCAGTTCCGTTCCGGCGACCGGGCCAATGACCTGAACAGCATGATGCGAGCGACTGTTGAGCGCCTGACTGACCGGGAGCTGCAGGCCCTGGCGAGCTATGTTTCCGGGTTGCACTAAAAGTCGCCCCTGGATACTCAACTAATTAGCGGCCAGACACGATAGACAGCGAGATTGCTCGGCTGGTCTCGTTCCGCAGCGCCGGAGATAGCCAGCCAAAAGCGGCTATGGTAGGGTTCCGCCAATTACTCCAGGCCAATAACAGCCTGGTCCGAACTAAAACCTTTAGCGCCTTTATTGGCCTATATTGATAGTTAAGAGACAAGAAAAGGAGTAGCAAGACTATGAAGAAGCTCATTCAGCTTGTGGTTCTGTTGACCCTGATGCCGCTGGCATTCTCCAGCTATGCGCAGATTGATAGATATATAGCGGGCACTCATTACACTGAGCTGCCAAATGCCGTGAACACCCGGGACTCTTCCAAGGTCGAGGTGATCGAAGCCTTCTGGTACGGCTGCTCCCACTGTTTTCGCTTTGAGCCTCTGGTTCTGGCCTGGGAACAAGGGCTGGCAGACGACGTGGATTTCAACCGCTTTCCCGCGATGTGGAACCCCCTGATGAAGATCCATGGCCAGATCTACTATGCGGCAGAGGCGCTGGATGCGGTGGAAACCATCCATCAGCATGTCTACGATGCCATCAACCTTCAGGGTAACCGCATGCACAACGAGGAAGTGATCGGTGATCTGTTTGCTGAATACGGTATCAGTCGTGATGACTTCGTGGCGGCTTTCAATTCATTTTCCGTACGCAGCAAGGTGAATCAGGCCGAATCGCGCATGCAGGATTACCAGATTCGCAGTACCCCCAACATGATCGTAAATGGCAAGTACCTGGTCGCTACAGGCGAGAACGTGCCGACTCAACAAGAAATGCTCAATGTTGTTGATTTTCTTGTAGAAAAAGAACGCGCCAGTCTTCGCTCTTCGGGCGACTAAGCCACTGAAATCCCGGGAGTCAGCTCAATGGGCTGGCTCCCCGTTCTACCCCGAAGTTCCTCTCTTTTCCCATTCCATTCCCGCAGCTCCAGTGGCCAGTTTCCCGGCTGCTCAGAAAGCGTTCCCAAATCAAACTATTTTCCCCGAAGCTCAGTCTTAGAGACTAAGAAAAAACAATTTATTCAACGGCTTAGCTATTCTGCAGGACGGAGCTGCTGGGCCGCGTATAAGGACGTGTCGTGGGAAGCTTCAACAACGCCATTACCCAGTTCCAGCAACTGCGGTCGGTTTCCGCTCGATTGCGGCGCCGCCTGCTGGGCGATGCGCGCAACGAACTGGCCGCCGCGGTAACTGACCACCTGTTGGTATTTGGTAGCACACTCCACCATCTGGAGTCAGGCAAGAGTCAGCCACTTGCTGACAACTCGCAGCTTGATGCCATTGCGGCAGCAGCCAAACTTCTAATCGGCAAAGGTGGCGACCAGTGCCATGTAAAGTTATACCTGCCCCCCTCTGAATTCATCGCCACCACGACACAGATGCCCGGTGTCTCGTCAGAAAACCTGGAGTCAGCGCTCATGCTGCAACGGGACACCTTGCTGCCAGCTTATGAAGGTGAGCTGGCTCTGGCCACAACTTTTACTCATGCCAATGACAACGGTGTTGTTGCACTCTGGATCCAACAGCAGAAGCTCAACCAGCTTTTTGAAGCATTCGCCAGGCACAAGCTTTTGATTGCAACGGTTCAACCAAGAAATCTGTGCGTTGTTGATGGCGAATCCGATTGCAACGTCCTGGATGACGATGGCGATGACCTGACCTTGATGAGCTGGAGCGAAGGCACTCTCGTGTCCTGGCTTCCTGTCAAGAAACGAGATCTCGAACAAGATGCCTTCAAAGAGCAGTGGCACGAACTCCTGGATCCTTTAACAAATGTTATAGAAGTAACTAATACGACTACCGACCATTACGAACAGAGCGAGCCCGTCAAATCTGCTGACTATTGTTTCTTTCCCGACGGTGCTATTGCGGCCAGAAAGAAAGTCGAGAAGAGCAAACAAGTGATGTTGGCAGCCTCGGCCCTGGTCGCGGTACTAGTGGTAGCCTCGCTGCCCTTTATTCTGCAATCGCTGGAATTACGTATGGCTGAAGCCCGGCTGCAAGCGGCAAGAGAGATGTCTACCGATGCACGTGCTGACCAGAGCATCGTAGTCGAGTTCGAAAACGAATGGGGCACGATCAATGACTTTCCCGACCAGCAGGTGAGACAGGCAATGTTCCGACTACAGGAAGTGCTGGGGGCGGAAAGGTTGTCGTCCCTGGAACTCAATGAAGGGCTGATAAGAATCCAGGGCACCAGTTCTGATCCGCAAGCTATCCTGCAGCGACTGGAGCAGGACCCCATGTTCACGGAAGTTGTGTTCTCGCGCGCGACGAACAATACCCGTTATTACATCGACCTGCGCTTGGCCACGGTCAATTTCGAAGCCTATATGCTGCGTTACTTTCCGGACCAGAGTTAGGTCGCAGGCACAGGAACAACAGGACTAACTGAAAATAGAGAATTGAGAAAGCAGCAATGGCAGTGAGCAAGCGAGAGAGAAACATCCTGATTCTGGCAGCGATCGTAGCCGCGGTGTTTGTTGCGACCCAGATTTATCCTGCTGTGCAGAACGCTTACGCAGGCCGGGAGGCGGCAATCGAAGATGTGTTATTGGCGATTACCCGGGAAGAACGTTTGGTAGAAGACTCCCTGGAGTGGAGAGACAGGCGCATCGATGTACAGGTACAACAGGCAGAGGTCGAGTCCCAGATTTTCAGTGGCGACACGGTGCCACTTATTGAAGCTGCGATTCAGCGAGATCTTTCTCAGCACGCAAGGGAATCCGGACTGACCATCAGTTCAACCCGCCTGGCAGAAAGCCTGCAAGCGAATGACTGGCTGATGATTAGCCAGGAGATGTCTTTCCGCACCGCTGATGCTGCCAACACGATCACCTTTCTCGAGCGCCTGGAAAACTCTATGCCCCGATTGCGAGTGAAAGATTTCAACCTGAGCCGAAATCGCTCCCAGTACAACGGCGCTATCACCGTCGTTGGCTTCGCACGCGGAGTAGCCAGCACTGCGAACGTAGTATTTAGATAAGAAGTATTGAGATAAACAACAGCGAATTAGATATGAATCGCCATGCCTGAAAATACAATGACATTGCCACTGTTCAGCCAGCTTCTCGAGCCAGAGGGTATCGCGCCTGCCCAGGACTTCGCAGATACGGGCAAACTGCTTTGCAGCCGCCTGCCTTCCATTCCCTTGCGTTCAAAGATTCGCTTCATCATCGGCGGTTCACTGCAGTTTGCCCTCAGTGACGAGAATGAAGTCAGGCGTATGCTTAAACACTGGCGTGCGGAACTGTCCCCGACCATGGAAGGGTCGGACGAGGAAGATTTCGTGTCTGGTTTCGACGACGATGAGTCTCTTTTGGACATGGCATCGGACGCGCCAATTATCCGCCTGGTAAATCATCTCTTCGCGAGAGCCCTGGATCTCAACGCCAGTGACATTCATTTCGAGCCCAATGAAAACTCGCTCGATGTGCGTTGTCGCGTGGACGGCATCATGACACGCATAGAACGCTTGCCGGTGAAGATACATACCGCGGTTGCTTCTCGATTGAAGTTGATGGCCCGGCTCGACATTGGCGAGAAGCGTCTGCCCCAGGATGGGCGTATCGATTACCAGCTCGGCAACAATCAGCTGGATATGCGTGTCTCAACACTTCCCGGTGTCCACGGCGAATCTGTGGTACTGCGCATACTCGATCGTAGTGATACCGCAGTCGAACTGCAGGCGCTCGGTATGCCCGAGCAGGTGCTGGTCAACTATCACTCGCTGATTAATCAGCCTCACGGAATGATTCTTATCACCGGGCCAACCGGCTCGGGTAAGACCACAACCCTTTATGCCACGCTGGAAAAAATCAACGACGAGAAGCGCAAGATCATCACCGTCGAAGACCCGGTCGAATACCAGTTGGAAGGCGTCACTCAGATTCAAGCCAATGCCAGTATTGGCCTGAGCTTTGCTGCTGGCCTGCGCTCAATTGTGCGCCAGGATCCGGATGTATTGATGGTAGGTGAGATTCGTGATCATGAAACCGCGGAGATCGCCATCGAATCGGCGCTCACCGGACATCTGGTGTTCTCTACCCTGCATACCAATGATGCCGCGGGTGCAGTAACACGTCTGCAGGACATGGGTGTCGAAGGTTATCTGATCAGCTCCAGCCTGCTGGGCATCCAGGCACAGCGCCTGGTGCGCCGTGTCTGCGTCGATTGTGCGGAAGAAACAGAAATCAACGAAGACGAACTGGCAGTTTTGCAGATAGAAAGCGGCACATGTCCCACAATTAGACGAGGTGCCGGCTGTGAAACCTGTGGCCAGACAGGTTACCGGGGAAGAGTCGGCCTCTATGAACTTTTGATGATGAGTGATGCTATCCGGCATCACATTGCCAGTGGCGCAGACGCGAACATCATCAGGGACCAGGCAATCGCTGAGGGCATGAGAACCCTGCGCGAAGATGCACTGGAAAAACTTAAAGCGGGATTGACCACGCCGGAAGAAGTGGTCCGGGTAACCAAGGCCTTGTAAAGGTAAATGACTGGATGAGCGCGCTCTATT
This sequence comes from uncultured Pseudohongiella sp., assembly GCA_964438455.1. Lineage (GTDB taxonomy): Bacteria > Pseudomonadota > Gammaproteobacteria > Pseudomonadales > Pseudohongiellaceae > UBA9145. Next base: position 626 of record CAYTLI010000050.1, on the reverse strand, counting down.
TCAAGTATCAGGCCTTCGACAACGAGGGCAAGCTAGAGAACGGACAGCTAAATGCTGATTCCGAGCGTGAAGCCGTGCGCATTCTGCAGGGTCGGAATCTTACCCCGGTAAAAATTCAGCAGACCCAATCTGGTACGGAAAGACTCAGACGCAGCAAGGTCTCTCACCGGGATCTCCTGGATTTCACCAACGGCCTGTGCACGCTGATGGAAGCCCGTGTGCCTATCGACAAGGCACTGCGGCTGCTCGATGGTATTACCGAGTCATCGGGTATGCGAGAACTGGTGTTGCAGCTTTTGCGGGATGTGAAGGAAGGCAAGAGCCTGGCGGAAGCCATGGAATCGCATCCCCAGGTATTCAGCAAAATGTATGTGAACATCGTCAGGGCCGGCGAGGAAGGCGGGATACTGCATGACCTGTTGCCGGACCTTGCCGAGTTCCTGGAGACCAGCGCCCAGACTCGCCAGGCAGTGATTTCTGCGATGATCTATCCGACCGTGTTACTGATCACCGGTATCATCTCAGTGTTTCTGCTGCTGGTTTTTGTCGTGCCCCAGTTCGCAGCGATGTTTGAGGATGCAGGAACCGACATTCCACCATCTGCCGCCTTTCTGCTTTCTCTTTCC
>CAYTLI010000049.1:0-16173 GCA_964438455.1 uncultured Pseudohongiella sp. | reverse complement strand
GAGGGCGCGCACTCTTCCATCGCGATAGGAAGTAAAATCGGCAACTTCATAGCGTGTGGTGATAATGCAAAGCCCTGTGTTCTCAGAAGCCAGCTCTTTAACTATGAGGCTGACCGCAGGGTTTCCAATCACTCCAGTTCGTTCTCCCGCAAACTGCTGCAGAGACTCAAGTCCATCAAGTATCAATAGCGTCCTTGCGCTTCGCACTAACTCAATTAGCCTTTCAGCCTTTGACCAATGGGTGCCTCTGGTGGGCTCAGGATCTCCAAACCATTCCAAAGCGTGTTCCACAAAATAATCGCCGGCAGAATGAGAGCTTGATAGCTCACTCTGCCAGTAAAAAGACCAGGCATATACATTTTCAGCACCGCAATAGTTTGTTTTACTGAGTTCTGACAGCCATTTATTGACCAGAGCACTTTTGCCTGCGCCGCCGAATGCAACCACTTCTACGACATTAACATCTTTATTGTTCCAGGATTCATCGAGCAAACGCAGTTCTGAATCACGCCCATAAATATTGAGATCAGTAACAGGGAGGGTTCCTGTTGAGGTTCGAACTTTGTTAGTTTTCGAGTGTGCAGCAGCCTTGTCTACTATCTTTCTAACCTCTCTTTCGAACTCTTCATAAGAGAGAGAAAACCAGGCATGACTGACACCAAAAAGATTTGCGACAGTTTCAACCTTGTTGAGTGGAATAGCATTGCCCCTACTAGTCGGGCCGCCCCGACACCATTTAGTGACGGCCTGCCTGGATATCCCTACAGCCTTGGAGAGATCCGCATGAGTCTTTATATTCGTATTGAGTTGAAGCAAATAGAGGAGCTGAAATTTATCAACTAGTCTGGGGTGTTTCTCCATAACCAGTTCCTTTTTATGAAAAGCGCTGCTGAATTCTTTAAGTCGGTTGGTGTTTCTCTTTTATTGGTGACTTGAAATCGGGAGTTATACCTGGAGCATCTTCCCGCCGATCTTGTGAGATTAGCGCAAAGCGCCGGGAAGGTCGAGATGAGACAATTTGAATCACAGCACAGTTTACGTTATCTATAGCGCTATCCAACTGAAAACCACAGGAACGGAGAGATCACCATGCACAGCCTGCAGAGTTCGAAGTCTCAGGCAGGATTCACGCTCATCGAACTGATGATTGTGACGGCCATCATAGGCATCCTCGTGTCAGTGGCACTGCCAGCCTACGACCTGTACCGCAATCGCGGACGATTCTCGGAGGCGATACTTGGTATCGGCGCCCACCGCTCGGCGATCATTACTGCTGCCTCCGTAGGCCGCGCTAACGCGGTCACCGATTTCGACTCTGGCGCCCTGGGCATTCCGCCAGTTCAGGCCCAGACCGCCAACACCCATGGCATTAGCGTCACCGATGGGGCGATTACCATTACCTGGCGCGCCGATGGCACCGACCTGGCCGGGGTAACCTATACGCTCACCGCCAGCAGCCACTTACCTCCGATCCAATGGGCTACCTCAGGCACCTGCCTCGATGGAGGCTATTGCTAATCTCTCGGGGCTGGTTCCTTCAAGGCGCTGGCCTTTTGCCTCATTCTTGGCAACAATTGCCTTAACCAACCCAGAAACAGAAGCTGAGTGAATCAGCCGGGCGACCCATGACTGCAGACACTTCTTCGCTCTCGGAAGCGGCCACGCCGCCTCGCCACTCCAATCGCAATACGGTGCTGACCAGCCTTGGCCTCGCGCTGTTTCTCTATATTCTGGTATTCATGAATGTAGGCTGGCGACAGGCCAGCCTGTTCCTGGTAGGACTGGCGGCAGGCATCATTCTCTACCATGCGGCCTTTGGCTTTACAGCAGCCTGGCGCGAGCTTGCCATCAGCGGCCGCAGTGCCGGTCTGCGCGCCCAGATGCTCATGCTGGCCACTACGGTATTGATCTTTACTCCCCTGATTGGACTGGGAGAAATCGGCGGCATCAGCCTGCGCGGCAGCGTCGCACCAATCAATGTGGCAGTGATTGTCGGCGCATTCATGTTCGGTATCGGTATGCAACTGGGTGGCGGTTGTGCTTCGGGCACCCTGTTCACCGCTGGTGGTGGTAACGCACGCATGTTGATTACTCTGGCGGCGTTCATTGCCGGGTCCCTGCTCGGCAGCTGGCACTGGCCGGTATGGCAGGATGCACCCGGTTTTGCTCCCACCGCCCTGTCCCAATCCTTTGGCGTGATTGGCGGCATCATCATCAGCTTCGCTCTGTTCGCTGCGGTCTATCTCTGTGCAGCCGCGTGGGAGAAACGCAAGCACGGCTCACTGGAGAGCACGTTAAGCGCCAGTTCTCCCTCTTTACTCCGTGGCCCCTGGCCACTACTGGCTGGCGCACTGGCACTGGCCGCTGTTAATGTAGCCACCCTGTTATTGGCTGGTCGACCCTGGGGCGTTACCTCTGCCTTTGCCCTGTGGGGTGCAAAATTTGTGGGCATCCTCGGCGTGGATGTAAGCACCTGGGAATACTGGGCACGGCCCGGTCAGCTCGCAGCACTGAACAACAGCGTCCTGCAGGACACCACCTCGGTGATGAATATCGGCATCATGCTGGGTGCACTGCTCGCCGCCGGACTGGCCGGACGCTTCGCTCCATCCTTCAAGATTCCTGGCAAGTCTATCGCCGCCGCGATCATCGGCGGCCTGCTGTTGGGATATGGCGCGCGTATCGCTTTTGGCTGCAACATTGGCGCCTATTTCGGTGGTATCAGCTCCACCAGCCTGCATGGCTGGCTGTGGTTCGTCGCCGCATTCATCGGCAGTAGCCTGGGTAGCCGCCTGCGGCCCCGCTTCGGCCTTGGATGAATTAGGTCAACGGCAGTAACTCATCATGAGCCAATCCCGGCGCGGCCAACACGCTGCCAGCAAACGCCCTTCACTGAAAGCTAAGCTTGTTGTCGAGAGAGACAACCAAACCGCCTTCGATCTTCACCAGGTTCAGCTACTGGAGGCGATCCAAACCTGTGGCTCTATAACTGCAGCGGCGAAGCAGGTTGGCATCAGCTACAAGACTGCCTGGGATAGAATCGATGCCATGAACAACCTCGCCGAGCAGGCGCTGGTGCAACGCAGCGCTGGTGGCGCCCATGGCGGCGGAACCAAACTCACTGCCTATGGCGAAGAAGTACTCAGCGGCTTGTTGGCGCTACAAGCTGAACACGCGGATCTGATCTCTCGCCTGGGTGAGAACCTGAACAGCAAGGGAGGTGTTGCACAGTTCCTGCACAGCAGCCAGCTGCGCACCAGCGCCCGTAATCAGTACCGCGGCAAGGTAATCAATGTTAGAAAAGGCGGAGTGAACAGTGAGGTTACTCTCGCCCTGAGCGACAAGCTGAGTATCGTCGCCATCATCACCAATGACAGTGCTGATGCCATGAGCCTGGCAGAAGGCAGCGAGGTAATCGCCCTGGTGAAGTCGTCCTGGATCATGCTCAGCACCGACACCACTATTACAACCAGTGCGCGCAACAAGCTCTGTGGCCAGATCAGTCATATCAGCGATGGTGAAGTGAATAGTGAGATCAGTATCGATCTGGGTGATGGCAAGAGTGTCTGCGCGATGATTACCGCCGCCAGTCGCGAATCAATGCAACTCAAGGAGGGGCAGGAGCTTGCCGCACTGTTCAAGGCTTCATCAGTGATTCTGATGAAGACCTAATTGAGTATCGCTACCGACTTTATCTGCGCCCAGAGCTGACTGCCCTGCTCAATACCCAATTCCGCAATCGAGCGCCGGGATACTCGTGCCAGCAGTGTGCTGGCGCCAATCTGCAGTTGCACCGTTGCCATAGCGGGATCATTGGCATCCACGATCTCCCCCACAATTGCAGGCAGACGATTCAATATGCTGCTGCGTTGCTCCGGCTCCAGCGACAGGCTGATATCCCTCGCCTGTATGCGCAGGCGCACAGAATCATCACTAACTGCTTCTGTTCTTGCTGACTCGGCGCGGTCCCGCACCCACAGTTCACCCCCGTCGAAACGCACCCTGGCCAGGTGCCAGCGCACATCTCGCTCTACAATTTCACCCGACAGGATGGCACCTGCCTCGACGCCGTTACCCAGGTTCAGTTCAGGGCGCGCCAGTACGTCCATAGCCTGTCCCTGCGCCAGCACCTGCCCGGCATCCAGCAGCACCAGGTAGTCCGCGAGGCGCGTCACTTCTTCCAGGGAATGGGTGACATAGAGGATAGGCAAAGATATCTCCCGATGCAGCCTTTCCAGATAGGGCAGAATTTCCTGTCGCCGCCGATGATCCAGCGCAGCAAGAGGCTCATCCATCAACAATAGCCGAGGATTGGTTAACAGCGCGCGAGCAATCGCGACTCGCTGCCGCTCACCCCCGGAGAGTTGCTGCGGCATTCGTTCCAGCAGAGCTGTGATGCCCATTAGCTCTGAGATCTGCTCCTGTGTGGTGACTGGATTTTCCTTCGGGGCACGTTTGACGGCATAGCGAAGGTTGTCCCCGGCACTCAAGTGTTCCAGCAAGCTCGCTTCCTGGAATACATAGCCCACTCCCCGCTGATGGGTGGCCAGGCTGTAGTTTCTATCGTGCCAGGTCTCTCCTTTTACCCGGATGAATCCACTCTGAATCACCTGCAAACCTGCGAGACAGCGCAGCAGTGTTGTCTTGCCAGAACCCGAGGCACCAAAAATCGCGGTGACACCCTGCCCCGGCAAATCAAGCTGCACATCCAGACTGAATGCTGTGGGCGCATTCGGCGCGCCCAGTTCAGTTTTTATTGCCAGCTCGATTGCACTATCAAGCCTGGTTGCACTATCAGGAGATACGGAGGCCAAACTCATCGCACGCTCCCCGCTGGCGTCATGGCGACACCAGCCTTGCCGCGACCACCCTGACCCCCATAAACCAGCAGCAGCACGATGAATGAAAACAATACCAGGCTGCCGGCAAGCCAATGGGCCTGGGCATAGTTCAGGGATTCCACATGGTCATAAATTTGCACGGACACGACGCGGGTCTGGCCAGGAATATTGCCACCAATCATTAGCACCACACCGAATTCACCTACCGTGTGTGCAAAACCCAATACGCTGGCAGTGACAAATCCGGAACGGCACTGGGGCAGCACCACGGTAAAGAATCGATCCCATGGACCAGCCCGCAAGGTCGCTGCCATTTCCAGCGGTCGCGTTCCAAGCGCAGCGAAACTGTTCTGCAGTGGCTGGACCACGAACGGAAATGAATAGAGTACCGACCCAAGCACCAGACCCCAGAACGTGAAAGGCAAGGTGCCGAGTCCGAGCGCGCTGGTGAGCTGACCAATCGGACCATTGGGACCCAGTGCGATCAGCAAATAGAATCCCAGCACGGTCGGCGGCAGCACCAGGGGCAATGCAACCACGGCTCCGATAACGCCACGCCAGCGGGATGCAGTAGCAGACAACCACCAGGCCAATGGCGTACCCAACACTAGCAGTATTGCTGTCGTGGTAAGGGCCAGTCGCATGGTCAGCGCGATAGCAGTGAAATCAGACTCAGTAAATCCCATGGACGATAGTGAGGTAATAGCCGGACGGAATGGCAGTTAGCGTTATATAGTTAGTTATATAACGCTTTATATAACGAGTATATAGCGCTGGGCAAGAAAAAAGTGTCGGAAATTCAGTAGATTATGGTGCGGGCAGTGCTAATGCTGGCCGAATGGCGCTCATTACGAAGCGGCATGTAGAGGCCAGACTCGACCTCTGATTCCCGCTTTCTTCACCTGTCTTGCCTGCTTATCCCTGCTTACTTGTCTTTCCCACCCTTCTTCGGCATCGCACCGCCCGGTTGCTCGACCAGGCGCAAGACGAAGAGTCGGTAGGTGCCATCGGCACGGCCAACTTCCCGCACCCGCACATCCACATGGAACGACTTGCCATCGATGCTTTCCATCTTGGCCTGCACTTCATCATCGCCCATGTTCTGATCCCAGAAATTCGAGACGAACAAATCATCCATGTAAATCTTGCCGACTGCCTGGTCCTGGGTATAACCAAACAATTCGCGCGCCTTGGCACTCCATGACTGCAGGAGACCGACATTGTCGGTCACCAGAATCACATCCAGTGAGTTGTCGACGATGAACTGGAGTTCCTGTTCGGACTGAATTCTCTCCGCCAGTAACGCGCCTACCTGCTGCTTGGAAAATTCGAGCTCGTATAAAACCAGGGCAACGAGTAGCAAGGTGAAGGAGAGATACTCCATGTAATAGATCAGCAGATAGAAGTCGTCAACTTCCAGCGCCGGTAGCACACAGCGAATGAGCAGCATTATCAAGCTCGCCAGCACCAGGATTAATTTGCCGGGGGTGAAATTGTTGCCCGTCCTGATCGCACGCCACAACAACAGGCCGGTCAGAACTATAAGCGGCACCGCTTCCAGGTACGTGCGCCCTACATTTTCCGGCAGCGCACTTACGAGTTGAATAGCGAGTGAAGCCAGCAACCCAGCACCAAGGGCGGCAAATATCCAGTAGTATCGCTTTGTGACCGTTTCGTAAATTAGCAGCAGCGCGGCGATGAAGACCAGAGTCGGACCGAACTGAAACACCTGACCCAGCAGATACCAGGTCGGTGTTTCCGCTACTATACCCGCCATGAAATCTACGCCCTGTCGTACAACTTCCAGGATGCCGGCAAAGCAGGCAATTCTTAGATATTCTCTTTGTGCTGTGAGATAACTAAGCCACAACGCGATCACAACCATGATGTCGAGAAAGGCAACGAAACCAATGGCAAGCGCGAAGAAATTGAGACTCTGATCGATCATGGCGAAAGCAGTATCTCTGTACTATGGAAACCTCTAGGATACCATAGGCCATGCCTGCAGCAGACCCAAATCCGTTTAACCTGACACAAGTAAATTCAAGAAGTACCAGATGACCCTCTTTTCAATTGGTTATGCCACGAAATCCATAGGAACCCTGTTCAAGCAACTGCAGGAGCAAGAGGTAAGCGCCGTTGCAGACATCCGTTCGGTACCCTACAGCAGAGCCTTCCCCGATTATCATCGTGAAGCTCTGCAGACGGCACTGTTGGACGAAGGCATCCAGTACGTTTACCTGGGAGAGGAACTTGGCCCGCGGTCGAAGGAGGACGCCCATTATGATGACACCGGACAAGTGCAGTTCGATCGACTCATGCAGTCGCGGTTGTTTCAGCAGGGTATTGCGAGATTGAAAGCTGGCATGGAGAAAGGACTGAACATTGCACTTCTATGTGCGGAGAAAGACCCGGCGATCTGTCACCGCAGCCTGCTCGTCGCGCACTACTTGCTGGTGGAAGAAGACATTGATGTTCAGCACATCACCCATGAGGGAACACTGGAATCCCAGGCAGATCTGGAACAAAGATTGATTCAGTTGCAGGGATTGCAGGCCGATCTGCTGACTCCTGCCGAGGACCTGGCTTCGCTTGCCTATCAGGGCCAGGTGCAGGATCGCGCCTATAGAAAACCAGCTTAGTTCGTCTAGATACTAACCTCGACCCCATCATTGATCAGGTCTGAGGGATATACGACCACCTGCTCGCCTTCTGTTACCCCACCCAGCACACGCGTATGCTCTCTCCCCCGCTGCCCGATAAGAACTGATCGAAGCTCTACCTGATTATCTGCGACTACAAAAGTGTGCCAACCGGTACTGCGTTGAAAGATGGCGCTGGTAGGAATGGTAAGGGTCGAGTTCGCCTGCCAGGTGACTATTGCCACTTCCACCCGGTATTCGGCGCCAAGATTTTCCGGCGGATCAATCAGGTCAATGATGACATTCACCCGCTGTTCGTCGACGCCGAGAGCCGACACCTTGGTAAATGCTTCCGGCTCTATCGTACGCACGATGGCATTGATGGTTCGATCACCGCCCCAGCCGACAATATAAACCGTGTCACCTGGTTCAACTTTCACCGCATCCTGGGTGAGCAAATCAACCACCACTTCCAGACTGTCCTGGTTACTGATCTCAAGAAGTGGTGTACCTGCCTGAATAACTCTTTCGTTCTCTTCGAGAACTGCATAGACAGTGCCGGTAACCGGCGCCTTGATTTCAATTACCGCCTGCTCGGAAATGGGATCATCCGGATCGACACCAAGCAACAAGGCCCTCGCGCTATCGATATCTGCCTGCGCCGCCAACACGGAGGCTTCAGCGCTCTCGACCCTGGATTGTTCAGCGCTATGCAACTGGCGATACAGTTCGACCTCTTCAGCGCTAGCCAGGTTGCGGCTGAATAATTCCTCCCGCCTCTCGCGCTCGCGACCGATGCGTTCGTAGGCACTCATCATTTCCTGCAGCGAGGCGTTGGCGACGGTTAGCCTGGCTTCTGCCGCCGCCAGATTTGCCTGGGCAAATGCCAGGCTGCGCTGATCCTGGGGTGCCGGCGCAATAGCAGCAATGACTTCGCCGCTGCTTACACGGTCGCCTTCATCGAGACTGGTTCTGAGTAATCTGCCTGAAACCGGGGCTGTCACCAGAAAAGGGTTCCTGGCACGGGTACGGCCCTGTTCTTCGATTGCCTCGAAGAAAGGCCGCATCTCTACCACACCAAGTTCCACCTCGATCGGAACGGGTCGCAACAGAAACAGCGCAGCTGCAAGCAGGATTACTGCAGCCGTTATCTTCAACCACAAGTGATCTCTAAGCATGTTTCACTCCCGGGTTTTCAACACTTCAACCAAAGCGATCTGATCCAGACGCTTCTTCACGATCCAGCCACTGACAATAGCAGAAAATACGATAAACGAACCGGACCAGAGAAATGTCCTGGACTCTGTGACGAATGGAATTCGGTAGATATCAGTCTGCATACCAATTGTAAGGGCATAGCACATGCTGTAGCCAATCGCCCAGCCAGCCGGTATGGCAAACAGGGTCACGATACCCTGCTCTCCCAGTAATAGTGTAGCTACCTCGCTGCGATGAAATCCCATCACCCGCAAGCTGGCAAGTTCACGGCCGCGCTCCGATAGGGCAATGCGCGCGGAATTGTAGATCACGCCAATAGCGATGACGCCGGCGAAGCCCAGCAAAAATCCACTCGAGATCAGGATGCTCTCAGCCAGAATTTCATCGAATGACTCCAGCATGGTCGCGGGTGAAGCGACACCAGTGATGGCAGGATAGGCCTTCAACTCGGCATTGATCGAAGAGCGGAATGTTTCATCGATAGACAGGTAAGCGCCATTCACCACGCGAGGCTCTGCACTGAGCTGCCAGAGCGCGGTCTTGTTCATGAAAGCCGAGAGGCCCAGGTAGTCATCGATTACACCCGTTACCAGGACATCTTTTGTCTGCCGCTTGCCCTGCAAAAATTCCACCAGCAAATCGTCTCCGGGAGCTACATCAAGACGCTCTGCCAGCAATCTGCTTAACACAATGCCAGAGGCTGGCAAGGGAATTTCCACACCGCTGGAATTCACGATACGCCGCAGTCGACCATCCGGCTCCAGTCCCTGGATGCCAACCTCATCTTCCCGGTGACCGGATCGTAATCGTGCTGCCATGGCACGATAAGTCTCCACCCGAGAGACGCCATCAAGGTTTGCCAGCTCATAACGAACAGATTCCGGCAGCTGTTCCCGAAACGTAAGCGACAGATCTTCACGCTGAATCTGGCGAAACTGCAGATCCATCATGTGGTTAATACTGTCGAACATGAAAAAGCCCATGGTGAGGATGGCAACTGCCATGGCGATACCGAGTGTAGAGAAGAATGCCTGCACAGGTTTCCTCTCGAAGTTACGCAACACCATGCGCCCTGTGGCGCCGACATGATGTCCCAGGCCAATGCGTTCAACCACTCCGGCCCGAAATTGTGCTGGCGCCTCTGGCCGCATCGCCTCCGCTGGCGGTAAGTTAACCGCGCGCCGCACTGCCGCCATGGCACCAGCAAAGGCGCCGGCCACACAGGCGAGAAAAGCGAAAACGAGCAAACCCGCGCTTGGTGAATACGCCAGGCCCGGGAGCTCAAAATAGTGTGCATACATGCCAATGTAGGCATCGCCCAATCTCAGACCGCCAAGTGTGCCCAGCACACCACCCAATAACACCGCCACCACAGCGAACATGAGGAAATGTGTACCTACTTCCCAGTCGCTATATCCGAAGGCCTTCAACACGGCGATCTCTCCCCGTTGGGTCTGAATCAACCTGCCCAGTACCAGGTAGAGCAGGAAGACCGCAACACCGAGAAAGATCAATGGAATGATGGCGCCGGTAATTCGGTTCTGATCCATTTCAGACTCGAGGATCAGGTGTGAAGGTTGATCGGCCCTGGGATAGGCGCCGAGCCCACCATAGGGCTCCAACAAGGCATCGATACTCTCGATTACCGCCTGCTCGTTCGCTTCAGGCGTAAGCGTCACGAAGGCTTCGTTGAATGCACCTTCCATGTTAAATGCCGGACCGAGAACATCACGGCTGGCCCAAAAAATGCCATAGCGGTCGTCTTCCGGATACAAGGCTCCCGGCGGAACCGCGTAGGTGTGCTCTGGTGAAATTCCAATACCAACAATTTCCATTTCCCGGGCACGTCCGTTAATAATCGCCCGCACCGAATCACCCGGCACAAAGTCCCGCGCCTCGGCAAATTTTTCGCTGATGATGACTTCCTGGTTGGCGCCCTCACTGATGTAACGACCCCGCTTGATCTGCAGGTCATTGAGCACCGGCTTGCCGATTGCGGGGATGGAGATGAAGCGTCCATGGGAGGGGATGCCGCTGTCGTCCAAATCCAGTGTGGCGAGAAACGTCACCCTGGTATCGGCTGCATCGACACCGGGTATGGCTTCCAATGCGGGCAGTAACGTCTGAGGGGCTCTCACCAGCGAAACCCAGACATCGGCGAAGCGGGATTCACGGTAGTACTGTTGCTGAGCGGAGATGAGCGAATCATAGCTGCCGCGCATGGTCACGATAGACATCACACCAACGGCCACGACGAGCGAGATAGAGATCACCTGGCCCTTCAGCGCCCACAGTTCTCTCAATAATTTGCGGTTCAGTGCAGGCATGATGCTACCAGTCGATATCATCCACGCTTGCTCGGGAAGAATTTTCGATACGCTCGGCAATTTCACCACTGCGCATACGTACCACTACATCGCCGAGTGCTCCTATGGATGCGTTGTGGGTAATGATTGCTGTCGTGGTATTTGTCTCATGATTGACCTGGTCCAGCACGGAAAGCACCAGCTTGCCCGTTTCTGCATCCAAGGCACCGGTAGGCTCATCGCAAAGCAGGATGCTTGGACGCTTGGCAACTGCCCTGGCGATAGCAACCCGTTGCTGTTCACCGCCGGAGAGTTGCGAGGGAAAGTGATTTCTTCTTTCTGACAATCCCACCAGCGCCAGCGCCTCATCGGGCGACATCGGATCCGGTGCGAGATCGGTCACCAATGCCACGTTCTCTTTCGCCGTCAGGCTGGAAATCAGGTTGTAAAACTGAAACACGAAACCAACGTGGAAACGTCGGTAGTCGGTGAGCTCCCGTTCACTGTACTCAGACAGATCACGATCGCGATAGATAACCGAGCCACTGCTGGCGACATCGAGACCACCAATAATATTTAACAGTGTCGATTTACCACTTCCCGATGCGCCGAGAAGCACGGTCATCTCACTCTCTCTCAGCTCGAAATTCACATTCCTGAGCGCGCGCACAGTAACCTCACCCATGGGATAGTCTTTACACAAATCCTGGGTCGCGAGCACTGCCGGATTCGACGATGAAGTGTCTTCCATTGCGGTCATTGTAATAACGCTCTCAGCGCATGAATCAGAAACAAATCTGGAACTCAGTTAACACTGTCAATCTATCTGATTGTGCCTGCTATGAATTGAGACTAATCACTATTTAATCCGATCAACAGACTCGATGAATCACTTGTCAGCTATAAAAAAGCCCGGCTGATTTACACCAACCGGGCTCTTCTCTAGAACTGGTTTCGGGACAGACTAGTCGTCTGAACCAACTTCTTCCTGAATCTCCAGTCGACGGGCACCGGCCAGCATGCCAGGCATCGCATGGTTGCCTTCGTGGCAGGCGTACTCGTACATCTCGCCGTCCATCTCATGGAAGCTCAATTCCGCTGTCCAGGGCTGCAGGTACAGATTGGAATCCTCGACGGTGAACTGATAAACAATCTCAGTATCGGAGTAACGTTCGAAGCGCTCAACGATTCGGCCTTCGGCTGTAATCGGCACTGAACTTTCCGCCATCTGCTTGGGATTGATGTTGATTGTTTCCACAACCAGCTGGCCATCTTCGTACCAGCCAACAGAATCACCCAGCCATTGCTTCAGAACAGCGGGTCGTCGATTCGCACGTGCATCTTCGGCATTTGCATAAAGCGGAACGATGCGCGCATCGTGAGCCATCTCGACAGTGATGATGACGTAGTCATCAGTCTGCACGAACTCGTAGGTGCTATTGTACAGTGTACCCATCATGCCAGGGCCGGCAGTGTTGCCAAAACCAAGCAGACAACGCTCCGCCAACGGAAAAGCCTCAGGGCCATCGTCTTCACCGACACCAGTCAGATAGCGCGAACCATAGTTGCGAATCTCCCAGTCGGGTTCCGGTTGTTCGCGACGGGGAACTCGTCCATTGGGCGGATCGATGATGTAGGAAGTGCGGAATTCACCTTTCACATAGGCCAGTGTCGAACCGGGATCGGTCCAGAACAGGTTGTAGCCACGCAGGCCGAAGTCATAGCTGCCTTCTGGCGGCGCACCAGTTTCTTCATCGATTGCAGGACCCGCTTCGATGTTTTCAACCGGAATTCCCGCCAGTCCCATGTTGGCCACGATCTCCTGGGCAATTTCTGGCGAAACAACCAGGCTATCGATGCCCTGGGGTCGGCTCAGCCCGGTACGGGAAGCATTGGTCCAGGTTCCGGTCAGGTCCGGAATACCGGCATCCTGAGCCATGACAGCTACTGGTGCCAGGGACAGGCCCAGACCCATAATCGCACCCGCAAGGGCAAGTTTTTCAACGTTCATCATTTAAGAATTCCCCCTAAATTCAAGCACATACCGATTGGCTAGCGCTCATGCCGACAATCAACAATCCAATCAGAAATCGGACCAGAAAGGGTCAGCATCTGTATGCGTGTATTCTACCGGGCTATGGGTATACTCTCTAGTCACAAATATTGGGCCTTGAGGCCTGACCAATAAGAGGAAGACCGATGAAATCCGGCAAAATCCGATATTCCCTGCTCTCCCGCGTGGGCGTCCTGCTGCTATTCGTATTACCCCTATCCAGTCATGCACAGGATGGCTGGGTCACCCTGATCGACGGTACCGAAGGACTGGAAAATTTTGATGTGGTCGGCGATGCCAACTGGACTGCCGAGTTCGCATCAATTCGTGCCACCGAGGGCAACGGTGCTTCATGGCTCGTTACCAGAGACAGCTACACCGATTTCGAGATTCGTGTTGAATTCTGGGCCAGCCACGATGCCAATAGTGGCATCTACATGCGCTGCCAGAATCCAGCACGCATTACCGACCGCGATTGCTATGAGGCGAACATCTTCGATCAACGTCCCGATCCTGACTATGGCACTGGCGGCATAGTGCATATCGCAGCGGTGTCAGAACCAAGGCCAAAGGTTGGAGACAGCTGGAATGTATACAAGATTACCGCTCGTGGTAATCACCTGGTGGTAGAACTCAACGGCGAAACCACCGCAGATGTTCGTGATGACAAACTCGCTTCCGGCCCTATTGCCCTGCAATGGGGACGCGGAGAGTTAAGATTCAGAAAAGTACAGATTCGCGAACTCTAGAGATTCGCTTCTGCACCGACCTGCTCTGTTGCTGGCCCCTGCTTCATCGTTTCGATGTGTTGCAGCAAGGCCGGTGACGGCTCGGGAAGCAGGTCGGCGATTTGTTCGAAGTAATTCATTGTCTCCCCCTCTCCCGACATGATAGCTGTGCGCTCACCAGCCTGGATAGTGCTGACACTGACGCCACCTGCGCCGCTTAAAATCTCCAGGCTCGCCGAATAACCGCCGTAGTATTCAGACATGCCCGAATCAATGACCAATACCCTGCCATCGAAGCGCGGCACTATGGTGCCAAGCCCGGGCGTGTGGCCGATGACGATTCGATCAACATCATAAAATGCCAATACGGCATCCAGGTGCGCCGACTCCAGCGCCTCATCACCCTGCGCCAGGCCGCGATACCATAGCGGACCATCCTCCACTTCCGACAGCCCAGGCTCTTCTCCCAGTGCACCACCCAGCTCTGTGCGAACAGTTTCATTGACCTCGTACAGGGACATGCCCAGCATCGCCGGACCAACACCACCATGCAAAAACAGGCTGCGGTCAATTCTGATCACCGCATTGTGGGAAAGCACCCAGCTACCAATCTCGCCATCAGCAGCCCAGGCGAACCGGTGCTCCACGTAACCAAGAGGAAAGCGCTGGTCGAACGAATCCCGGTAAGTGTCATCGGCGACGAATTCTGGATCCGCATCTTGTCGCTGTTGCACATGTTGGGCGTAGAATCGGTCTCGCAGCTCGCGGGAGTTGCGGTTGCGAAACGCCTCATACTCGCCCGGGTGCACATAGCGCAGATCACCCAGAATATTCATCGCCTCGTGATTGCCGATGAGCGCATGCACCATACCGCCGTCCTCGGCAGCCTGCTCTTCTAACTTGCGCATCAACTCAATCACTTTATCTGTATCAGGGCCGCGGTCTGGCAGATCACCCACCTGCACCAGGTGTGCCGATCCGCCAATCCAGTTTCTGCGCCGGTTGATCAGCTCGGCTTCACGCAGCGTGGCGACAAAATTATCGAAATCTCCATGCACGTCGCCGACGGCTACTATTCGCTCAACACCCTGCCAGCTGGCCTCGGCAGCATTGACTATGGTACAGGTGAGAGAAACAAAGGCGCATACTGTCGCGACCAGGCAGTTACGCATCGGAATACGTGCGAGACAAACTACTGTTCTAGCGACATTCATCGATAATCTCTCTTTCAAAATCCCGCGGATCTGTGAGTACCTCGAAAAAATCTTCTACGAATGACGCATTGCGCCTGTCGGTCACCAGGGCTTCGATTTCTGCTCGCACGGCAAGAAAGCGTTGCGTCGCCGCATCAAAAACCTCGCGATCGACGCAATAGCCACGGAATAATCGATCCCGGTTGCTACGCAGGCGAAAAGAAGGGTTCGGTTCCGGCGCATAGCTGGCATCAACGAAACCGGAGGCATCAAAATCATAGGGTACAGGAAAATGCCTGCCCGCCTCATCACGCAACAGCTTCGCGTTATGGCAACATTCATCACCTTCGGCGGCCTGTATAAATGAATAATCCGTATTTCCCAGCATGTACATAAACAAGGAGGCAATTGTGCTCTGCAGGGGATCGAGCATGGAGGATTGGATGCTGTTCTCCTCTACCTCTGCCATCCCGGCAAGTTCGGCGACACGGTTTTGATGTTCGATAATAAAAGCAGAATGAGTGCGGGTGCTGTCTTCCTCGTTGTCTTCATAAGTCACCAGCATTGGCTTGATGCTGAAGTTCACGTCGCTCAACAGGGAATAGATCTGGTAGGCCTGCATCTCTCGCTGCAGAAATTCCAGATAGCGATCCTGACGCCGGCACTGCACCACGAGCTTAAGACGATTCTGATTGGCGAACACAGTGTCCGGAAGCTGACCGCGACGCAGATCCAGCCAGAGCTGCGAGTAACTACAGTTACGCGGATTAAGGCGCCAGTTACCTCTCACCTGGTAGCGCACATCCAGCTCGACTGCCTGGCCTTGCGAACCGAGGTAGCGCAGCAGCCCGTCGTACTCCTGCTCTTTGTCCCTGTCGTCATCGATGCGTTCAAAGGGGCCGACCAGGGTGATCTCCATCGGCTCTAATGATGTAAACAGTGGGTCGGACTCCGCCGCCGAAACGACTGAGGAAATTACCAGCAGAAAGCCCGGCAGGAAACTAAAAGGGAGAAAGATTCGCTTCATAAAGCAGCTCCTGGAGCCGGGTTGTCTGCATTAACAAACTTGGAAGCTCGCGAAATACGCCTCTTGCAGAGCCCCCAAATTGTCATTCCAGTTTAACCCCCCGTGCCCGAGGCCTGCAACACAGGCAGGCTGTAGATAAGATTTACATTCGCCTCCGACTTGATT